>RSAS01000019.1 GCA_003934145.1 Candidatus Viridilinea halotolerans
ATAGGTCGGGTGGCCCAGGAAGATCACGAGGCGTTGCATCTGTGAAATCTCAACGAGCATAAAACCCATGCCGATGCCGGCAAAGTAGAGGAGGGGCGCCCCCGCTCCACGCAGCGTATCGCGTCGTGTGGTGAACAGCAGCGGGAGAATGACAAAAACGAAGGTAAGGGTGGTCACCAAGGCCAACAAAAAGCCCAAGATCGCCACGGCGCGCATATTGTACGAGACTTCACCAAACTGCTGCTGATCACGATCAAAGATGTCGCCAAAGCGCAGCATATGGAAGAAGAAGGGATTATTGTCGGTAGGGGGCGCAATATTGATCGGGTAGTCACGGGTAAAGCGGGCCAGATCGGGGGTCGTTACAATTTCAACAAACGTCTCATTGGTCGTACTTAGCGGGCTAAGTACGACCTCAAAGCCCATTTCAGCCGCCTTGGCCTCAATGGTTGCCACATCCTCGGGCGCAAAGGGTTCATTACTGAGCAGAAGCGTACCAACCCCATCAGGGCCAATGCCATAGATGTCGAATTTGCGAATGATCATCATGTGGCTGCGCGGATCGCTGATGCCGCGATCACGCAGAGTCGCAGTGGCTAGACTAGCGAGGCGGTAGACCTCACCGGGGCGGTCGGCGAAATACCAGCGCGAAACGCTAAGGATGCCCCCGGGCTTGAGGCGATCCAGAAAGATGGCCCAAGCGCGGGTGGTATAAAGTGAATTCTCGGTAAAGGTATAGGCACCTGCCGTCGTCGCGGCCCAAGTATCAATCATCGAGATTTGCAGAATATCATACTGAGTAGGATTGCGCACAATATAGCTACGCGCCTCATCAATAACAAAATGCACCCGAGGGTCGCGGTAGAGATAGCCAGTCAAATCACCAAAAGGCCCATTGATAGCATCCACGATTTCGCCATTGATCTCAATCCCTGTTACCGATTGTTGATCAAAGGCTAAGGCCGAGATAATATCGCGCCCACCGCCAATCCCTATCACCAAGACATCTGCATCGTGGCGGATGTAGTGGGCCAAGTTGGTCACATCGTAGCGCAGATAGTCAATATCGCGCAGATCGCCATGGTAACCGGCGAGGGCTGCGCCCGCTTCCGAATCAATCTGTAGATAGACTTGGCGGAAGGTACGATCGGCAGGAAAGTTGGGGCTTAGGCCCCAGGAAAATGGTCCTGAAAGACTATCAGGATTACCATAAACCCGCACCCGCGAAAAATGATTCCACTGTTCATAAAGCGCCCCGCCATCACGTTCACCACGTGTCCAAACGAGACGCAGCGGCCCTGGCTGGCCTACTGGGGCCGCGATGGTGTTGAAGAGGGCAAAGCCACTGACCAAGAGGGTCAGCAGCAGGGCAAAATGGCGCACATAGACGAGCCCCGCAGCGAGGGCAAAAAAGAGCGCACCGAGACTCGCGCATGCGGCGGCCAGCAAGACGGCGGTTGGCCCATCAACAAAATTTAAGCTCACAATAACCAGCACACAACCGAGGGCCGCCCCAGCCAGATCGGCTGCATATACCTGACTGACTACATTAGTGAAGCGAGTCAGGGTGAGGGTTGTGGCGATGCCACTGAAGACAAAAGGAACACTAATCACCACGTAGGCCAAAGCAATGGCAAAGTAGTCTACGAACGAGCGTTGCTGATAGACTTCCAGCGAAAGTGGAATGCTAAGAAAAGTAAGAAAGCTAACAATAATCGTTATAGAAAATGTAAGTGAAATCCAACTCACAATTTTTAAAGTATTACGAGGTGAAAACCACTGTGGGAAGAGATAAACAAGCCCAGCGCCAACCGTCATGCCAAACATCGCAATCGAAATCGCGACAAAGGCAAAGTGGTAGAACATGGTCACGCTAAAGATCCGACTGAGCAGAATTTGAAAAATCAACGTAGCGAGCGCAACAAAAAAGATACCCGGGTAGACAGTGCGGGGCACCGTAGCGCTGGCTTGATGGGGTACGTATCGGAGCCAACGCACGAGAAGGGCACTCCCCAAGACGAGCAGACTCAGGAGCAGTAACAACGTGTTGGGCACATAGCGAGCCACCGTGAAAGGATCATAGCGCACGAGCCAAGCCACACCCAAGCCGAGCAGCAGGCTGAGGATGCCCACGCGTACCGAGCGTAGACGTATGGAACGCGGGAGCAACCAGTGATCAAGCATCCACAGGGTGAGCGCAAGTGCCGCAAGGCCCAAAGCGAGCAGCGCGGCCCGTTGCCACAAAAAGGCGCTACGGGCGGCATCAGCAGCCACCGGAGTAATACGTAGCCAAGCAACAGGTACCCCCAGATTGCGATTCTCGCGGAAGTGACCATTGGCTACCAGATCAAAGCCTTCAGCGCCAGCGGGCAGGATGATCTGGTAAACACGCCATCCTGTAAACACCTCAAAGCTTACGAGTGGTTGGCGATCACGTTCAAACCAGAGTTGGCGATCATCAATGGCATTACGGAGATCACCATTGGCGCGTAGCGCAACGATGGCTGCACCTGGGCCGGTGCCAGTCGCGGGAAGGTGCGAACCAGGGCTACTCCAGCGAAAAGGGGTGCCATCATCACTGATTTCAGGCTGAAAGAAACCGCGAAAGAGCGTTTGATCGCTAGGTTGCCCCAGTTTGATAGTCAATGCCTGAGCCGGACGTAGCGCAAAAAAGAGGATCGGGACAAAAACGAGACCCACCAGCACGATCCAGACTGGCGGCGCGAGACGACGAAAATTCATTCCCAATTCCATTCAAGTTAAGCCTTCGGGCGGGGATGCGGGGGCGACCCCGCCGCCCCCAAAAAACTCTTTTTGTTGCGTTGTGGCGGCTTCGCCGCCACAACGCAACAAAAAAAGAGGGTGTGGAGCGTGTCTCACCGGCAGGTTTTAGGACGGCAACCCTAAAAAAGACGAGCTCCTAATCGCGCAGCTTATGCCGTCCGAGCGGCAGCGTAAAGACAAAACGCGAGCCCTTCCCGAGTTGGCTTTCAACCCAGATGCGGCCAGCGTGGGCCTCAACAATGGCCCTGGTAAGGAAAAGGCCCAAGCCGCTGCCTTGGGTCTCGCGGCGCAGGCGGTTATCAACGCGATAGAAACGGCGAAAGATCGCCTCTTGCTCTTCAGTGGCAATACCAATGCCCTGATCATTCACATAACAGACGGCGAACTCGCCTTCGGGCCAACCACCAATACGGATGGTGCCGCCCTCGGGGCTGTACTTGAGCGCATTCGAAACCAAATTACTGACCACTTGGCGGCAACGTTCATAATCGCCTTGCACAGGTGGCATCTCGTCGGGAAAGCGCAGTTCAAATTCGTAGTGTGCGCCAACCGTGGGCGCAAAGCTGCGCACGACATCGGCGACAAGGCTAGGCAGGGCAAACTCGGTGATTTCGAGGCGCAGACCGCCAGCGGTGAGGCGTGAGACATCAAGGAGATCTTGGATGAGGCGGGCGAGGCGGTCGGCCTCTTCCTCAATCATGTGCAATCCATCGCGGTACTGTTCGACACTGAAGTGAGCGTCATCGCGGCGCAACGTACCAGCGAAGCCCTTAATGATACTCACGGGAGTCTTCAACTCGTGTGAAATAACCGAAATGAAGGTATTTTGCAACTCTTCTTCCTGTTTTTGGAGGGTAATGTCACGCACATTGGCAAGTGCGCCGAGGAACTGACCCTGTGGCCCGCGCTGGGGCGCATAGCGGCTCTGGATATAGAATTCACGCCCATCGCGATTGAGGATCTGTCCTTCAACGACGGGATTGCTCGTAAAAGGCATGCGCTGCAACGGGCAATCGTTAAGGCAGATATTCACCCCTTGCAGATTATGGATGCCAAGGACTTCAGCGCAAGGGCGACCGACCGCCTCTTCACGGCTCCAGCCGGTGAGTTGCTCCATGGTACGGTTGAAGGTGGTGATGCGCCAGCGGTTGTCAATGATCATCACGCCATCGGCGGAGTGTTCAATCGTCGCATCAAGGCGCTGCTTTTCGCGCAGGACACTCTGGTAGAGGCGGGCATTGGAGACCGCGATCGCGGCTTGGTCGGCAAAATCTTGCAAGACTTGGCGATCATCAGCGGAGAAAGCGACATTGAGAGCGGCGCGAAAGACATAGATCAAACCAACGGGCGTATCGCGCAGGGTAAGTGGCAGGGCAATCATCTGACGCAGGGGCAAGCCGGTATCGGCGGCCACCTCACGCAACACGACTTCGCCTTGGGTGGCGAGGGCAGCGGGTGTAAGAGTAAGCAGGCGAACAAAAGCGGGCCAATCCTCGCGGGGGAGGCGAGCCGAAGCGCGGATATGCAATTCACCGCCATGTTCATCCTCGTAGAGCGCAATCAAACCCGATGTGCCTGCGGTCATGTCAACGGCATAGCGAATCACGAGCGAGAGAACGCTCACCAGATCGAGTTGGGCGGTCATCGCGCGACTAATCTGGAGGAGATATTCGCGCTGACGCAGGCGATGATCGTCGAGAGTAGCCATGGGTATCGGGTATCGGGTATCGGGTATCGGGTATTTAGGGAAGGTTTCAGAAAGGGGCTTCTCGCTTTACAACCGTAGTGCCGACTTTAGACATGGTTCATAGTTACTTTACAGTTTAGTGCCACGCACCGCTTTCTGATGCGCTCGGGCTGACCCCTGAAACCTGACCCCTGAAACCTTGTCTTAGTCGGCATCCCATCGCATCCAAAGACCTCAGCCGACTAAAGTCGGCACTACCTAATGGCGCAGACTGTGAAGCTCCTACAAGCCATCCCTTGGGATGGGAAGACATAGGATTGTACCATAAGCCCTTGGCGGGGGGGGGGAGGCTTCGCCATACGGCGGGAGGATGTGCGAGAACCAAGTCTCCTTGCGCACCCTTACCAAATACAAAATGTCAAACATTACCTAAAACGCACAGCCAGCGCAATCCCAACGAGAGAGCCTCATCATAGTATAGTTCTTCAGCTAAAGAATCTTGAATGGGGGTTTTCGGGGAGGGCTTGGCCCTCCCCGAAAACCCCCATTCAATCCTGAAGTTACAGAAACAGTATCTGAAAAACGCTAGCAACATAATGCGTGGTGCAACGGTTTACGACAAAGCATCGCAGCTTGCTGTGTGGCCCAAGGTAGTGCTGATTCGACAGGCGCTAAGGGGCGTGTTATGATAATAACTGCTTACACTTCGGCGGTAAGCAAAGGGCCTAGTGCGCTGCGGGAAAGCCCAGTGGCGCAAAGGAGTGGCCATGATGCACCCCGATTTCTCCAGTAAACGGGCCAAAAAGCTTATCCACGAACATGGATTAAGCGAAGAGGAGATACAGCAGATTATTGCTTCGGCGCGCATCAACTTGGCCACGTTCGATCCAGAGTACCGCACCAACGTCACCCAGATCGCCGACATGTTGCAGAAGAGTCGTCCAACCATATACGGGTGGGCTGATCGAGCGCTTGAGGCAACGATACTTTCACTGCGTAATATCCGCAGCGGACGTCCGCGCAAAGAGCGCGAGCGGGGGCATGGGGCGGATGGATAGGGATGACTACGATGATTGGTCACAGCGTCGTTCTACGAGGCGTGTATAATAGGCATATCCGCTTGACCGGGAACACCTCGGGGACGAACCCTGACAGAGGAGACCGCATCGTATGAGCAGTAGCCTGAAAGCCCTCTTGGGCCGCTTCCAGGTCATACCGAGCATTGAGCTCGCCGCTGTTGTCGCAACCGATGGTCTATTGATTGAAAGTACGGCGGAGCCAGACGTTGACGTGGATGCGATCTGTGCGGTCGCGTCCAATGGTTTGGCCATGGCTGAATCGCTTGGCCGTGAGATTGACAAGGGCGGCGCCATCCAGACGATGCTAGAATACGAAGATGGCATCGTGGTAATTGAGCCGATTAGCCGTGAGGCGATGCTGCTCTTGCTGGCCAATACCCGTGACGATCTCGGTTATGTTCGCTTCTTAGTGGCAAAGCATCGGGAAGACATGGCCGATGCAATCAGCGCCATCTAGATCTGCAATGTGCTATAATCTCCGAGAGTCCGCGACCGCACGCTCTCAGACTAGCTTCAGGTAAGGTAGGCCGCGATGGATCCACAGCTGACCAGTATCATCGTTCCCACCGAAGAGCTCGGACAGATTGAGGAGTGCCTCGTGCGCTTGGTCGAGGACACTGGGAGCGACTATGCGCTGCTCCTGGATAAGAGCGGCCAGGTAATCTGTTCCAAGGGTGATGGGGATCGGCAAGATATTACCGCACTCGGAGCCCTCATCGCCGGTGTCTTTGCTTCCTCGCGCGAGGTGGCAAAATTGTTGCGCGAACGCGACTTTCGCGCATCGTTCCAGCAAGGTGTGCGTGAGAATATCTTCATTGCTCTGATCGAAGAGCAGTGGATTCTCTGCATCATCTTCAATAAGGGTACCCATATCGGGCTAGTGAAGGTATTGACCAAGAAGGCGACTGATGAACTAGCCTCGGTGCTTGAGCGGGTGCGACAGCAGCACAAGGCCCGCGATGAGGTTCTTGGCTCGTCATTCCGCACTTCGATGGAGGATACCATCGATCTGCTCTTCCGCGACTAGCTGCGGGCCGGGTGTGCCTGCCGCCAACGGACATCGTGGAGGGCGCTGCCTGCGTCCCCAACGCCCCCCTACACAGGCATGCGAGAGAACTTATGGCGCTGATTAATGTTGCGGCCCGTGAGATCCACTGCAAAATCGTCTACTATGGCCCAGGTATGTGTGGCAAGACGACCAATCTGCAGTATATCCACAGTCAAGTGCCCAAAGATGTCAAGGGTGACCTGCTCTCGATCGCGACGGAGACGGAGCGAACCCTCTTCTTCGACTTTTTGCCCCTTGACCTCGGTAAGGTACGTGGCTTCCAGACTCGCTTCCATCTCTATACCGTCCCTGGTCAAGTCCTTTATGAGCGTACACGGGTTGCGGTGCTGAATGGATCTGATGGCGTCGTTTTTGTTGCCGATTCAAATAAGAATAAGATGCAAGAGAACGTCAATAGCCTCAAGGAGTTGGCACAAAATGTGACGCGCCAGAATAAGAAGTTTGCCGAGTTCCCGATTGTTATCCAGTATAACAAACGCGATCTGCCGCGCGAGGTGTTGGCCTCGGTGCAGACAATGGATCATTTCCTCGGCGTAACCAAAATGAGTTGGCCGCGGGTGGAAGCGGTGGCTACGACCGGCACGGGGGTTTTCGAAACGCTGCGTGCAATTAGCCGGGCCGTGATCAGCAAGCTGTAGGCAAGCTTTCCGCGCGCCCAGTAGGGTGAAGTCATGGCCCTTGCAGGCGATTTGAGCGAGTTTCCGCTCACCGATATTATTCAACTCGTCCAATTGAGTAAGCAGACGGGCGGAGTGCAGATCCATGGCCTTCGCGTTGGGCAGCCGGTTGAGGGCTGGCTCTATTTCCGCGACGGGAAGATTATTGGCGCGGCGAGTTCCGGGATGGCCCCGCTTGATGCCGTCTATACCTTCTTTACGTTGACCTCTGGCCCCTTTATGTTCCATGAGGATCAGCGCATTGATGCCCCGACCATTACGATCTCGAATGAGGTCATTATTATGGAAGGGATCATGCGCCAGGATGCGTGGATGCGCATTCACGAGCACATCCCGTCGCTCAATCTTGTGCCACGTCTCGTGCTCAACCCGACCACCGGCTCGGCGGAGATTAACTTGGAACCAGAAGAGTGGCGCATCTTGACCATGGTGAATGGCAAGAATAGTATTGCGCAGATTGCCCAGCGGAGTGGCTTGGGTGAGTTCCGCGCCTGTGAGATTATGGCGCAACTGCTGCAAAATGGCCTCGTTGAGGTACGTGAGCCAAGCCCCGGTGAGACGCTGGCACCCGAATTTGAGCGCATCGCCGCAAGTTTTCTCGGTGCAGGAGCTTCCGCTCTGCTCGAAGAGGCCTACCGCCTCGCGGGGGTGTCCGATCCGAGCCGGGCAACGAGCGCTGAGATGATGACCGTCGTGGATCACTTTGAGCGCGGCGTCACCCGCATGCTTGATGCCCCCCGCGCCCATGAGGCGGCTGCGAAATTGCGCGTCCGTGCTCAGGAGCTTTCGAACTAGACCTGCCGCTGTTGGCGCAAAGGTTTAGCTATGGTAAAATTGCACTGGTTGCGACCCCGCCCGTCGCTATGGGCGGGGTTTTCTTTTCTAAATTTCCGGGGGTGCTGTGCGCGCACTACTTAGTGTTTCTGATAAGACTGGCGTAGCCGAATTCGCCCGCGAATTGCACGCCTTGGGCTGTGAATTGGTTTCGACGGGAAATACGCAGCGCCTGCTGGCTGAAGCGGGGCTGCCTGCGCGGGCCGTGAGCGAGCTGACCGGCTTTCCCGAAATTCTTGATGGTCGGGTGAAGACGCTCCACCCGGGGATTCATGCGGGTTTGCTGGCCCGTCGCGATCGGCCCACTCACATGGAGCAGTTGGCGGCGCATAACCTGCTGCCGATTGATCTGCTGGTGGTCAACCTCTACCCCTTCCAGCAGACGATTGTGCGCCCGGAGGTGACGCTCGCTGAGGCGATTGAGCAGATTGACATTGGCGGCGTGGCGCTGCTGCGGGCGGCGGCCAAGAATTTTGCCCATGTTGTGGCGCTGGTTGATCCCAGTGATTACGCGGAGGTGCTGGCGGGCCTGCGTGCCGGCGAGCTTACCCCTGAACTGCGCCGCCGTCTCGCCGCGAAGGTCTTTGCCCACACCTCTGCCTACGACGCAGCGATTGGCATGTACCTTGCCGCCGAGACGCTCCCACCAACGCTGGCCATGGCGTGGCCGCAGGCACAGTCGTTGCGCTACGGCGAAAATCCGCATCAGGCAGCGGCACTCTATGGCCGTTTCCACGAACTCTTTCGCCAACTTCACGGGCGCGAACTCTCCTATAACAACATTCTCGACACGGGTGCAGCGGCGGAATTGATCGAGGAGTTTCCGGCCAGTGAGGCGGCGGTGGTGGCGATTGTGAAGCATACCAACCCGTGTGGGGTGGGGACGGGCGCAACGCTGCTGGAGGCGTGGGAGGCAGCTTTTGCGACCGACCGCGACGCGCCTTTCGGGGGGATCATTGCGGTCAATCAGCCGCTGGATCTGTCATTGGCGCAAGCGATTGCGGAGATCTTTACCGAGATCATTATCGCCCCGGAGTTTAGCCCGGAGGCGCTGGCGCTATTGCAGAAGAAGAAGAATTTACGCCTGCTGCAAACACTGCGCCCAGTTAGTCGCCCCAATGAACTCTTGATCCGCAGCGTTCCCGGCGGCGTGTTGGCGCAGGTGGCCGACCGTGCGCCGCTGAGCGACGAGGAGGCGCGGGTGGTGACGCAGCGTGCGCCTACGGAAGCGGAGTGGCAGGCATTGCGCTTCGCGTGGCGCGTGGTGAAGCATGTCAAGTCGAATGCAATTGTCTATGCCGCCGCCGACCGTACGCTGGGCATTGGCGCGGGCCAAATGAGCCGCGTAGACAGTTCGCGTTTGGCGGTCTGGAAGGCACACCAAGCGGGCCTCGCGTTGCAGGGTTGCGTGGTGGCGAGTGACGCCCTCTTCCCCTTTGCCGACGGGCTTGAAGCGGCCCTAGCCGCTGGGGCCACGGCGATTATCCAACCCGGCGGCTCGGTGCGCGACGCGGAGGTAATCGCGGCGGCGGATGCGGCGGGGGCGGCGATGGTGTTTACGGGGCGGAGGCATTTTCGGCACTGAAAGCGAACAAAAAAGAGGGTTTGGGGCGCAGCCCCAACAGCGGATTGTAGGGTTGCTGCCCTGCGACGGGGGTTCGGGGGCATGGCCCAATACGTTTCAAATAAGACCTCACAGGTCTGCTCTTCTGCACTGGAACGCCATCAGCAAAGACCTGTGAGGTCTATGCTCTCCCTTATTTGAAAGGCATTGGGGCATGGCCCCCGAAAAAATTCCCCTCTAGGGGCCTTTTGGGGCCGAAGGCCCCCACAACACACAACAATGGTACAATTTGACGCAAATAACCTCATCCCAGCGATTGTGCAGCACGCCCGCACGGGCGAAGTGTTGATGCTGGGCTATATGAATGCCGAGGCATTGCAGCAGACGCGTGAGCGCGGCTTGGTGACCTTCTGGAGTCGTTCGCGCCAAGAGTTGTGGACGAAGGGGGCAACGAGTGGTCATGTGCTGCGCTTGGTAGCGTTGCGCCAGGATTGCGATGGCGATGCGCTCTTGGTGTTAGCCGAGCCAGAGGGGCCAACTTGCCATACAGGGGCGCGGAGTTGTTTTTTTCGTGATCTTGACGAAGCACCGGTAACCAGCGCGGCCCCGCCTGCCGCGATTCTGGGGCGCTTGGCCGATCTGATTCAGGCCCGGCGCGCCGCAACGGGAGAAGAATCGTACACCGCCCGCCTGCTGCAAGGCGGCGTGGATCGGATTGGCAAGAAGATTGGCGAAGAGGCTGCCGAGGTGATTATTGCGGCCAAGAATGGTTCACACGCCGAATTGAGCTATGAACTGGCCGATCTGATGTACCATAGCCTCGTGCTATTGGCAAGCCAAAACCTCCCTGTTGAGGCTATTTGGCAAGAGCTTGAGCGGCGCTTTCAGCCATGATGCCGAGCGCGACTCATCATTGCGGCTGTGCCTAAGCCTATGAATCCTTATGCTGGGCGTGTCTTGGTGATTGATGATGATGGGATTCTGCGCGAGCTGTGTGCCCTGATTTTGCGGGGGGCTGGCTTTGGCGTAGAGACCTTGGCGAATGCGTTGGCGGCCCAAGATCTGCTCGAACGGGTTAAGTTTGATCTGATCATCCTGGATGTTTTTATGCCAGGATTGGATGGCTTGTCGTTGCTGGAGCGCATGCGCGCACAGGGCGATCTAACGCCGATCTTATTGATGAGTGGCCATGTGACGGTGCAGGATGCGGCGCGGGCGATGCGCTTGGGGGTGCGGGGCTTGTTATTGAAGCCCTTCCCGCCGGAGGATTTGCGAACGACGGCGCTGGAGATTGTGGGTGAACGGCGCATGGCGCGTTCGCAGGATCGCGCTGCGGCGTTGCGTCCGGCGCTACGCGTGGGCGAACGGCTGCTGGGAGAGTTGGATCTGCCGCGCTTGCAGGATCAGATCATTGCGACGGTGCGCGCCGAACTGGATGCCGATCGCGCTTCGCTGATGCTGATCGAAGATAATGGCGATTGGCTGCAGATTGCGGCATGTTCGGGCTTGCCTGAACATGTGCGCGTGGGCCATCGCACGTTGGTACACGATAGTCTCGCCGGGCGCGTGGCGCTACGCCGCCAGCCGGTGCGCATCATGGCCGATGGTGAAGTTTCGCCGCCGACGGGTGGCGTGCGCGGGGAACTCTTCGAGGACGAGATTGTCTCGGCGCTCTCGGTGCCAGTGCTGGCAGGTGATCGCGTGTTGGGCGTACTGAATGCGGCCAAGGTGCGCAATAGCCCGCCGTTTAGCGAAGCGGATCAGGAGTTATTGCTGCTCTTGGCGGCGCAGGCGGCGATTGCGATTGAGAATGCGCGCCTCTATAGCGCGGTGGCCCAATCAGAGGCGCGTTACCGCGCTTTGTTGCACCATGCCAACGATGCGGTGTTGCTGCTTGACGCGGAGGGCCAAGCCATTCTTGATGCCAACTTGGCGAGTGCCAAATTGAGTGGCTATAGTGTGGAAGAGTTGTTGGCGCTGGCACCACGCCAATTGCTGCCCGCGTTAGACAACTTGCTGGCGACAGCGCAACGCAATGGGCAAGGCCACGAGATTGAGACGGAGTTGCAGACGCGCCAGGAGCATGCCACGCCGATTGCGGCGAGTGTGAGTATGGTGCCCCACGCGGGTGAGCAACTGCTGCTGGTAATTGCGCGCGATACGAGTGAGCGCCAACGCATCGCCAAACAGTTGGTGCAGGCGGAAAAACTGGCGGCCTTGGGGCGTCTCTCGGCATCGCTGGCGCACGAGATCAACAACCCGCTGCAAGCGATTCACAACTCGGTACACCTGCTGCTGAGTCGTCCGTTGCCGGAGGAGAAGCAGCAGACCTATCTCAAAATGACTCAGGAAGAGATCGAACGGCTGATCAGTATTGTGCAGCGCATGCTCGATTTCTACCGTCCCTCGCGCGATGGCATGCGTCCCACCGAGGTGAATGAGTTGCTGGATGCGGTGCTACCGCTGATCGAGAGCCAAGCGTTAGAGCAGGGGGTGCGCATCGTGCGCAAGAGTTCGCCCCGTTTGCCGCGTGTTTTGGCGATTAGCAACCATCTGAAGCAAGTCTGTTTCAACCTGATCTTCAACGCCGTGGAAGCGATGCCCGAGGGGGGCGATCTGCGGGTGCGCACGTATCTTACCAGCGAAGATCTGCCCGACCCGGAGGAGGCCAGTTACGGGGCGGTGGCGGGAGGGCGCGGCAGTACCGCGTTGGAGCTGCCCGCCGTGGTGATCGAGATTAGTGATAGTGGGGCGGGCATTGCGCCGCAGGATCTGCCAAAGATCTTTGAACCCTTCTACACCACGCGCACCAAAGGCACGGGCTTAGGTCTTGCGGTGAGCTACAGCATCATCGAGCAACATCACGGCGAATTGGCGGTACGCTCGCAACTTGGCGTGGGGACGACGTTCCGCATCCGGTTGCCGGTGGCAATGTAGGTTATTGTATAGTTGACGTGGCCCTAACGGTGGCGGTGCGCCGCTTGACATTCTGCCCGCTTGCTGCTACCCTTAAGCACAGTCGGGGCGTGGCTCAGCCCGGTAGAGCACCGCGTTTGGGACGCGGGGGTCGTGGGTTCAAATCCCTCCGCCCCGACCATTGGCCCGTTTGGGGTTCGGCGACGCCGGATGTTTGCGCTACCTGCGCCGACATCCGGCGTTGTTACTTTTTGCACCACGCCTACTGGCGGGGGCATGGGGGAGGCTTCGCCTCTCCAAGAGAACTTCTTCTCTTCCGCTGTGGCGGCAAAGCCGCCACAGCGGAAGAAAAAAGAGGATTCGGGGCGCAGCCCCGCCAAGCGTATGACGACGAAGCCCCTCCCGTCGGAAGGCATACATCAAGCGGAGCATATATGGCTACGATTTTGCTGGTTGAGGATGGGACGACTCTCGCCGAGACGTTGCGCTACAATTTGGAACGTGAGGGCTATAGTGTCCTTGTGGCCGCCGATGGTGTCCAAGGCTTGGAGTTGGCCCGGCGCGACCATCCCGATCTGATCGTGCTTGATATTATGCTGCCGCGTTTGGATGGTTTTTCGGTTTGTCGTATTTTGCGCCAAGAGAGCGATGTGCCAATTATTATGCTTACGGCGCGTCAGGATGAGGTGGATCGCATTGCGGGGTTGGAGTTGGGCGCGGATGATTATATTAGTAAGCCCTTTAGTTTGGGTGAATTTTTGGCACGGGTGCGAGCGATTATGCGCCGTACTGAGCGCCAACCGCGCAGTGGGCGTGAGGTGCTGGAGGCGGGTGCGCTGAAGGTGGATACGAGTAGCCGTCGCGCTTGGCGTGAGGGCGGCGAATTGACGTTGCCGCAGAAGGAATTCGACCTGCTGACCTGTTTGATTCGCAACCGGGGGATTGCGCTTTCACGCGATCTGTTGCTTGAGCGGGTTTGGGGACTTGATTTTATTGGCGATAGCCGCACGGTGGATGTGCATATTCGTTGGTTGCGCGAGAAGATTGAACCTGATCCGAGCCGTCCGCGTTATATCCAGACGGTGCGTGGGGTGGGTTATCGTTTTGAGGCGCCGGATGAGGCGTGACATCACGCCACCGGCAGGGTAAAGTGGAAGGCGCTGCCACGACCTTCGGTGCTGGCGGCCCAGAGACGACCGCCGTGGCCTTCGATCAGATGTTTGGCGATGGCGAGGCCCAAGCCGGTGCCGCCGGCATGGCGCGTGCGCGAGCGATCCACCTTGTAGAAACGCTCGAAGATGCGTGGTAGATCTTTCGCGGGAATGCCGATGCCGGTGTCAATGACGCTCACTTGCAGCGATGGACTGTTGGGTTGCGTTCCGCTCTCACCAAAGGTAAGTGTGGCCGTGATGCTGACCGTTCCGCCGTCGGCGGTGAATTTGACGGCGTTGTGGAGCAAATTCAACAATACCTGGCCAACCCGGTCGGGGTCCATTAGCACGAGGGTGTCAGCCGCATTGACCTCCGCCGTGACGGTAATGGATTTGCGTTGCGCTTGGGGCTGAATACGTTCAAGAGCGCGGGCGATCACCGGCCTGATGGGGAGCGGGGCCAATTTGAGCGTTACACGCCCCGATTCGATCTGCGAAAGCTCGTGCAACTCGTCCACCAACTGGGTCACCGCATCAATCTCTTGGGCCATTTGGCCAAGCATGCGGTTAGTTACCTCGGGGGGGGGGGCCGATTGCACCGTCTCTACGAGCAGCTTGAGCGAAGCCAGCGGGGTGCGTAGTTCATGCGAGACATTGGCTACCAGATCGCGGCGGGCGCGTTCGAGCATGCTGATCTGGGTGAAATCGCGGACGAACAGCAGCGCACCGACGGTGTGCGCTTCAAGGCGTAGCGGCGTGCAACGCAAACGCAGCGTGCGCCCGCTGTGAATCGGCTGGAGCGCCAATTCGCGCGTCTCGCCATCGTGTAGCACTTCGGCCACGAGGGTATCGGCCTGATGGTCACGCAGCACCGCAATCAGACTCTGGTCATACATTGCCGGGGCCAGATCGAGCAGTTCTTTCGCCTGGTGATTGAGAAAGCGGACGACATGGGCGCAGTCCACTACGATCATGCCTGCATCGAGCGTTGCCGCTGCGGCCTGAAAAAGCGGATGGGCCAGGGTGGCAAACTCATCGTCGGGTGACGCGGGCGGCACGAGCGCGGGCGAATCGACGCTGGGCAACACCGGGGCTTGTGGGGCTTGGCCGCGCCGCCAGAGCCATGCAATGAACCCAAGGCTGGCGGCAAGGGCTAGGGCGAGGGTGATTTCGAGGGGTGTCATAATAGCCGAAAATCCGATAGCCGATAGCCGATAGCGCTGGGGGTTTGGGGGCTTGGCCCCCAAAATTTCCCCACCACGGGGCTTGGATCTCACCCGACGCGTTTGAGCACAACCATGGTAATGTCGTCGCTTTGGCTTTGGCCGTCGGCAAAGTTGGTGACGGCGGCGATGACGGCGTTGACAATTTCTTGGGGGCTGCGCTGGTGGTTGGCTTGGAGAATGGCGCTGAGCCGTTCGTCGCCGAAGAGTTCGCGCTCAAGATTCATTGCTTCAGTGACACCGTCGGTGTAGAGCAGCAGGACATCGCCGGGCTGCATGGTCACACGCTCGGCGGCGAAACGCGGGTCGGGGATAATGCCCAAGACGATGCCTTGGGCGCGCAGGGGCATGATGGTGCCGGTAGCAGCCTGCCAGAGCAGCGGGTAGTTGTGGCCACCATTGGCAAAACTGAGGTGGCCCGTGGTGGTTTCGAGAATGGCGTAGAAGCAGGTGACGAAGAGGCCGGAGCGCGAATCGGCGAGGATGAGGCGGTTGGCGCGTTGGAGCACCTCGTCGGGCTGACGGCCATCAATCGCCGTAGCGCGCAGGAGGGTGCGCGAGAGGGCCATAAAGAGGGCGGCAGGTACGCCCTTGTCGGTCACGTCGGCAATGACCATACCGAGGCGCTGGCCGGCTTGAAGTGTGGGCAAGGCTGGCGTGGCGAGGCGCTGGCCACCACGAAAGGTGACGCTCGTGGGGCGCGAGGCTTGACTTGGTAGTTTCTGGCCGTGGATGGCGGGTAGATCAATAAAGTCATAAAAATCGCCACCGACCTGGCGTGCGGCGCGGTAGTAGGCCCAAAGTTGGTAGCCAGGCACGTGGGGGCAGCAATTGGGCAGAAAACTGGCCTGGATTTCACGGGCGAGGTCAAGTTCCTGTTCCAACTTCTCGCGGGCCAAAGCCTCTTGGTGCAGCCGTTCGCGCTCGAGGGTTTGGACGAGCAGATTGGCGAGGAGAGCGAGGAGTTGTGCATCTTCGGCGAGGAAGTGGCGCGGCGTGCGGCTATTGACCATGAGCGTACCAATGGGCATCCCCGCCAATTCGACGGCGATGCCCAGGTGCGCAGCGAAACCCTGCTCGGCAAGGAGGGGCGGCAGGGGGGCGAGCGTGGCGGCGCTGAGATCGTGAGCCTCTTCGGGAAGGTACCAGAGGTGGGGGCTCGTGGGGTCGAGCGGAAGGGGCCAGGGGGCAGCGGGGGGCAACAGCCAGCCATGGGCGGCGCGCAGAACGGCGCGCCCCGCCAGTTCATCGGCCTCGATGAAGGCACAGGCATCCGCTTCGAGCAGACGCGCCCCGACGCGGGTGAGGCGTTGCAGGCCCGACTCGAGCGCTTCGCTCAGCAGGAGATCTTGCGACAAATTGAGCAGCGCCCGCTGCTCTTGCACGCGGCGAATCTTGGCTTGCTCGTAGAGGCGGGCGCGCACAATGGCGGTGCTGAGCATATGACCGGCAATCGAAAGCAGGTGCAACTCGAAGGGTGCCAGCGTGCCCCACTGCTGGCGGGCCAGATTGAGGATGCCCAGCAGATCGGTGCCGCTGCGCAGCGGCAGTGAGGCGTGCTGGGCGAGCCCCCGTTTATCGCCCAGGGCACCGCGCAGACGCGAGCAGCGCACCAGATTGACCGCCTTATCGAGCCGCCCGCTTTGGCAGAGCCCTTGGCAGGCACAATCTTCCACCCATGCCGGGCCAGGGTAGTTCAGCGCCGGTGGGAGGTGGTGGCGTACCGCGAGGCTAAACACCTGCTGTTCATCACGCAGAAAGATCCAACCCGTTTGAAAAGCAAACAGCCTCACCAGATGCTCCAGCGCACAATCCAACACCTCGCGTAAATGGAGGGCGTCGTTGAGCGCCTGCGCCAGCGCATTGAGCGTGGCCAGTTCTTGGATACGTTGGGGAGTGTCGGTAGGGGGCATATGGGGGAGGCGAGGAGACGAGGAGGCGAGGAGGCGGGGTGGTGTTATTTTGTTCTATTGTAGCACACGGCATTGCGGCTTTAGCGAGCTTTCACAATGTTACTCCCCGGCCACGGGCCAATGCAGCCAGAAGGTAATACGTTCGCCGCTTTGGTTGACGCCTAAGTACCCCAAGGCCAGTGCCTGGTCGATGTCGCGCAGGCCAAAGGCGCGCTGCACAAAATCGGCGCAAATGCGCAACCCATGACCACTGCCACCAATCGTCAAGCCGCCGCCAAAGAGCCGTGCGAGATCGCCCTGCACCAGTTGGTGCAACTGCTCCCGTTGTGCTGCCGTAAGCCGGTTGGCAACGCCGATGCGCAATTGGCTGGCATGCTCGGCGGGGAGTGGCAGTAGCGCCAGGGCCACTTCACCATCGGGAGTGTGGCGCACCGCATTGTTGATCAGGTTATAGAGGATGCGATCCAGCGCAGCAAATTCTAAGCAACGTTCGGCCACATAGCCGTTGAAGGCACAATCAACCTGAACCCTCGCGCGGGCATCGCTCAGCGCGTAGAGTGTCTGCTGCCACTTTTCGAGAATCAGATCAATGTGGTGCAAATGATCGGCATGATCGCGCGCACTTCCCTCGGGATCAATCCCGTTGAGCGCGTTGCGGAAGATCTTCAGATGATCGCGGCTGAGCAGCCAGAGGCGGAGCAGATCATTGCTATTGGTTAGCCCGAGATCAACGAGGCTCAGCAGCAGCACAATCGCCTGCAACGCGCCGCCGCGTAGGTCGTGCAAGACCTGACTGGCGCGTAGTGGCTCGACCGGCGCATCAGGGCGTAAGGCGAGTTGACGCATGCCATCCACTAGCGCCTTCCAACCTTGGGCGCGCAGGAGTTGCTGCACATCAACTAACTCTGCTTTGTGTGGGCTATGAGGGTCTGCCAGCGAGCGTATGTGCATAAGCAAGCCATACATGTGCTTCAACAACGCCTGATTGGGCTCGTCAAACGCGTCCAGCGCGATGTCCATCGCATCGCCCAAGTAACGCTCTTGACGGTATGACGGCAATGGCCCTGGCGCAAGGCTGGCCAGTTCGCTGGCGCGCAGCAACATTGTCATGGT
>RSAS01000255.1 GCA_003934145.1 Candidatus Viridilinea halotolerans
AATCACCTATCCGTGACTTGCCGAGCGAATGTTCTGTCCGCCCTTAAACCCCCGTCGGGCGGGGGTAACATACATATTTCGGAGAAATTTTTATGATACAGATTGATCAACTCACTTATTGCTATCCAGATCACCCAACGCCATGTTTAGCCGAAATAGATCTCACCATTGATGCAGGTAGTTTCACGCTGATCATGGGGCCGTCGGGCAGCGGCAAGTCTACGTTGTTGCGTTGTTTGAATGGGCTGGTGCCCCACTTCAGTGGCGGCGAGATTGCGGGGCGTGTGCGCGTTTTGGGTGAAGACCCGCTGCGCGTGGGGCCACGGGTGATGAGTCGTCATGTCGGGATGGTCTTTCAGAGCCCCGAGGCGCAGTTTGTCCTGGATCGGGTGGAGGATGAGATCGCGTTTGCGCTGGAGCATGCGGGGTTGCCACGGGCAGAGATGCGCTTGCGGGTGGAGGAGGTGCTGGATCTGCTCGATCTGGCGCCGCTGCGCGACCGTGAGTTGCGCACGCTTTCGGGGGGCGAACGGCAGCGGGTGGCGATTGCGGCGGCCTTGGCGTTGCGGCCCACGATACTTGCCCTTGATGAACCTACGAGCCAACTCGATCCCCAGTCGGCAGAGGATGTGTTGCAGGCGCTGGTGCGGCTCAACAGCGACCTGGGGCTGACGGTGGTGCTGGTGGAGCATCGTGTCGAGCGGGTGTTGCCCTTTGTGGATCAGGTGGTGGTGTTCGACGCCGCAGGCCATGTGCGCAGCGGCCCGCCGCGCGACATTTTGCCCGAGGTGGAACTCTGCCCGCCGGTGGTCGAGGTGGCGCGCGCCTATGGCTGGAGTCCGTTGCCGCTCAGTGTGAAGGAGGCGCGCCGTTTTGCCGCAAAAATCACCCCGACGCCCCAAGCGGCGCCTAGCGCCAACCCAGTTGCCACGGGCGAACCCTACCTGCGCATCACGGCATTGGAGGCGGGCTATGAGGCCAAAGCGGTGCTGCATAATCTGGATCTGAATGTTTGGCCGGGCGAGATTGTGGTGCTGATGGGCCGCAACGGCGTGGGCAAAAGCACGCTGTTGCGCTGCATTGTGGGCCTGTTGCGCCCGCAACGGGGCAACATTTGGATCAGGGGGCAGAACAATCGTGGGCGTAGCGTGGCCGCGATCAGCCGCGAGTTGGCCTGCCTGCCCCAAGAGTCCGATAGCCTGCTCTTTGCCGATAGCGTCGCCGAAGAGCTGCGGGTGACGCTGCGCAACCATGGCCAGACGGAGAATGGCCAAGTGCAGACGTTGCTCGGCCAACTCGGCCTAGAACGGCTGAGTGCGCGCTACCCGCGCGACCTCAGCGTCGGCGAACGCCAACGCGTCGCCCTCGGCGCAATCACCGTGACCCAGCCGGGGGGCTTGTTGCTAGACGAACCAACCCGTGGCCTAGATTATGCTGCCAAAACAGCACTAGCCAACCTCTTGCGCCAGTGGCGCAACCAAGGTGCCGCTATCATGTTGGTCACGCATGATGTAGAATTCAGTGCGACCATCGCCGACCGCGTGCTCGTCTTAGGGCGTGGCGGCCTCGTCGCCGACGGGCCGCCGCAGAGCGTGTTGGCCAACTCGCCGCTCTTCGCGCCCCAAGTGGCGCGCCTCTTCCCGGGCAGCGGCTGGCTCACCGTTGCGGATGCCTTGGCGTTTCGCCCGGCCCAGTAGGTGGTTTTTTGTTGCGTGTTGGCGGCGAAGCCGCCCACACGCAACAGAACGTGGGGCTGCGCCCCATACCCCGCCGGACTGCGGGAGGGTGCGAGGGAACCAGGTTCCCTCGCACACCCCGCCCATCGCGGTAGCGGCAATATGCAAAAAATAATTCCCATCACCATCATTTTAAGTGTAACCTGCATCCTGCTCCTCATTCCTTCTCAAAGCAGCACCGCCCAGACCGGGCTATGGAGCGATCCGCTTCCTCTTTCCGAATTGGATGGGGAAGAGGTGACGATTGCCAGTGCCCCGGCGTTGGCGGTGGATCACGAAGGGAATTTGCATACGGTTTGGCATGGTGTGACGATCGAGGTGGTTGTGGATGAGGATGGCAACGAGCAACCTCCGCAGAACAGAGATTGGTTGCGTTATCGGGCACGACGTGCTGGGGTTTGGACGGGAACGCAGAATGTCTTTGATCGCGTGCGTCCAACGCTTGGTGATGCCTTTTTCACGCAGAGTGGCGGGGCCGGAATGTATAATCCCGCGTTTACCCTACGGGGGCAGTTGTTGGCGGGCAACGATAGCCATCTACACTTGCTGGTGGGCAATGCGGGACGGCAGTGGTATTTGAAGGCACCACTGAACGATGAGATCGTGCGGCGCTTGGTGCTCTTTCCGCCTTGGCCGCTGAGTGAAGGGCCACAAAGCGCGATCACGATCAGCCCGGAGGGCAAGCTTTATCTGGTCATCAATGATACGCCACCAGGACTTGAAACTATTGCTGACCTGCCTGAAGATATCTGTACAGATTGTAGCTACGTCTTTTTTCGCTACTCTGATGATGGGGGAAGAATTTGGTCAAATACTGAAAATATCTCTGATGATGATGATGTACAAGTCTTTACACCTCAAATCAAAATAGATACACTTAACCGTTTACATGTTATTTGGGAAGAACGCGAGCGCGAGCGTGCGCTTGATCCAGGGGGCCAAATTGTCTACCAGTACTCTGATGATGCCGGGCAGCGTTGGCAAGCCCCTGTGCGTATGGCGCTCACAGGGGAAACAGTGGGCCAAGCGGCACTAGTGGTGAATCGCCTCCAGACGGTGATGGTAGTCTACCAAGGCATGCAGAGTGAGGCGGTTTTTTACCAGATGTCGCCGGATTACGGCACGAATTGGGCGCTGCCACGGGTGTTGCCCGATGTGCAGAGCGTGGGGGGGAGCGCCGATTTTAACCGGTTTAGTTTGGCGGCAGATGGCAACGGCCACATCCACATGCTCATGGTGGGGCTACCGACGGGAAGTGGCGGCACAGCGGCCCAATTGCTGCATTTGGTCTGGGATGGCCAGACATGGTCACCACCCAGGAGCATCGCGACCGGCGCTGCGCATCCCCGCGGGCCGCAGTTGGTGATGGAGCGGGGGCAACGTCTGCATGCGGTCTGGTTTACCAGCAACATCCACCCGCAGAGTCGCGCTGAGCAGCAGCAAGTCTGGTACAGTGCGCTCGATCTTGCCGCCCCCGAAGTTGCCCTGTTGCCAACGCTCACGCCCGACCCAGCGCGGCTGCCCACCGCGACACGCGAGCCAATCGTATTCCCCACGCTTGTGCCACTGGATGAGCCATTGCGCACGCAAGAGACGCTCGATGGCCCGCCCCTCTGGGAGCTACGCGGCCTCCAAGCGGCAGGTCTGGGCTTGTTCGGGGTGGTGCTGCTATTGCTGGTAGTGGGGGCGAGCTATTTGCGCCTGAGGCGTTGACAAAGCTCGCCGCGCCCCCCCGACGGGGGTGCGGGGGCAGGGCCACCGCAAAACCACCCCGCCCGACGGGGGTTTAAGGGCGGACAGAACATTCGCTCGGCAAGTCACGGATAGGTGATGGG
>RSAS01000493.1 GCA_003934145.1 Candidatus Viridilinea halotolerans
CTCCCACAACGTGGGAGAGGGGGCAGGGGGTGAGGGCCATTACGTGGCATCCCAACAGCCTATCCGTGGCTTCTTGAGCGAATCTTCTCTCTGAACCCTCGTCACTTATCACTCATCACTCACCACTCGTCACTCCCTACACCTCCATCACCACCGGCAGCACCATCGGACGCCGCCGCGTCTCGCGGTAGAGGAATTCGCTCACCACGTCCTTGATCTTACGACTAACGTAGGCGCTATCCACGGACGTTGGCACCGCGCCATTGTCGGGCGTTAGCGCCGCCCGCACCGTGTCCTTCGTCGCCTCAACCAAGTCTTGACTCTGGCGCATATAGACAAAGCCGCGTGAGACTACGTCCGGGCCGGAGACAATCGCACCGTTGCTCATGTCAATGCCCACGACGACGATCAGCATGCCATCCTTCGCCAGCATCTGGCGATCACGTACCACCACGTTGCCTACATCGCCGACGGTGGTGCCATCCACGTAGATGTAGCCCACCGGCGTCTTGCTCACCTGCTTGCCAAAGCCGGGCGCAAACTCCAGAATGCCACCCGGCTCGGGAATCAGTACCTGCTCGTTAGTATAGCCCGCCCCCATGCCGACCGCCATCTTGCGATAGAGCACCATATGACGATAATCGCCATGGAAGGGCACCACAAACTCGGGGCGCATCAGCGCCAACACCAACTTAAGTTCCTCTTGTGCCGCGTGACCCGATACATGCACGCGGGCGTCGCCACCGTAGATCACATCGGCCCCTAACTTGAAGAGGTTGTTGATCACCCGGTTGACGCTCACCTCGTTGCCAGGAATGGGCGTTGCCGAAACCACCACCGTATCGCCCGTTTTA
This sequence comes from Candidatus Viridilinea halotolerans, assembly GCA_003934145.1. Classification (GTDB taxonomy): domain Bacteria; phylum Chloroflexota; class Chloroflexia; order Chloroflexales; family Chloroflexaceae; genus Viridilinea; species Viridilinea halotolerans. The sequence continues at coordinate 855 of RSAS01000493.1, forward strand.
ATCTTGATGTGCTGGTGGTCGCGGTTGGCCATCCGGTTGAGCGCCGCCATTGGCTCGCCCTGGCTGCCCGTGCAGACCACCGCGATCTGGTCGTCGGGGTAGACGTTCAGTTCGTGAGGCCGAATGAGCGTCCCCTCTTCGGCACGCAGGAAGCCCATCTCGAGCGCAATGCGCGCATTATTCTCCATGCTGCGCCCGGCGAGCAGCACCTTGCGCCCGTAGGCCTCGGCTGAATCGATGGCCTGCTGCACTCGGCTAATATTGGAGGCGAAGGTAGCCATAATGATGCGCCCAGGGGCGATGGCAAAGATGTTATCAAACGCCTCACCAACCGTCGTCTCGCTCGGCGTATAGCCCTTCGACTCGACGCGCACACAGTCGGTAATCAGCACCAACGGCTTACGCTGGCCCAACTCTGCAATCTTCTGCACGTTGGTCGGCTTGCCATCAACCGGCGTATGATCCAACTTCCAGTCGGTCAGATAGACCACTAACCCACCGGGGGTAGTGATCGCAAAGCCCACCGCATCGGGAATCGAGTGGGCGATATGGAACGGCTCAATGCTAAACGAACCCACCGTAAAGGTGTCGGTGTCATTGATCTGCACCTGCTGCACCTTATCGAGCAGACGGCGCTCCTTGAGCTTGTTGCCCAAAATGCCGTGGGTGAGGCGGGTCGCAAAAACAGGCGGAAAACCAAGGTCAGCGATGAGGTGCGGCACCGCACCGATATGATCCTCGTGGCCGTGGGTAAGCAAAATACCCTTTATCTTGGCCGTCTTCTCGCGCAGGTAGCTCATATCGGGCAACACCAGATCGACACCGAGCATATCGGCATCGGGGAACATGACGCCACAATCAAGAATGATGATCTCATCACCATACTCGACGACCCACATGTTCCGCCCGACCTCGCCTACACCGCCGAGGGGCAGAACGCGAACACGACTTTTTGCCATAGGTTTCACTTGAAGTCCTAAGTACCGACCTTCCAGGGTCGGAGGTGAACTTCTCTCCTTTCATGTTATTTCCAGAGGGGCGTAACCCTCATACACATCACACACAATCAACGCAACCGTTGTCGAACGGTATCCAACAACTCATCACGATCCTCAATGCCCGCATAGATCGGCAAACGTTTCCCACCAAAGGCTTGGCGATGGAGAAAACGCAGCCACGGCTGGGCGATTTGGCCACTCTGATCCGTATTGAGAATCAACTCATCCAGCGGCTCATCGGCATCATCATCAGCACGACGCACGGCACTGATGCTACTCCACGGATAGAGCAGATTGATGCCGAGCAACGAGCGAAAACGTAACCCATCATCCGTAGGCGTATAACAAGCGGCCCACTCCTCCAGCAGACTCCAGAGCAAGAGCGGTGTCGCCACGATCAAGCAGAGCATCAACAGAGCGGGCACCACTTGCCCCACCCCAAGTCCAACCTCCAGGCTCGCCTGCAGGCTTGGCCAAAACTGCAATGGGTTATAGCTAATGCGCAGCGTACTGGCAAAACTCCAGAGCGCAAAAGCCCAAATCAGCAGGGCGGTAACCAAGAGAATCAGCGTCAGGCGCTGACCAGCAGGCGAGAGACGATAGCTTTTCATCTATTAGAAAGTAGGAAATAACACTACAGTTACAACTCTGTTTTGCACCACCTTCGGTGGGGGTTGGGGAAGGCTTTGCCTCCCCCAAAGAGCTTCTTTTCTTGCGTTTTGGCGGCTTCGCCGCCAAAACGCAAGCAAAAAGAGAGTTTGGGGCGTAGCCCAAAATTTTGTTTCTCGGAGAGGCGAAGCCCCTCCAAACAGAAGCCTAAAAGAGACTCATCTGCTGCAACGGCTGATCGTCTTCCGGTTCAGGCGCTGGCCGCGCAGACGCTGGCCGTGCGGCCCGTTCATGCTCAACCTGAGCCAAAAATTCGGGAAGGCGCTGGAAATCGGCCTCCAGCAGCGGGCGATTCTGGGGCTGGTGCAGCGCGGCGGCGGGGTGGAGCATCGGCACAATCAGCCGCCCATTGACGCGCCGGGGCTGACCGTGAATGCGCATAATGCGCTCGCCGGGCAGGAACAGGCCCATTGAAAACCGCCCCAGGGTGACAATCACCGCCGGGTTGATGGCTTCAATCTGACGAAAAAGATAGTTTTCCGTGCAGACCTGAATCTCTTCAGGTTGCGGGTCGCGGTTCTGCGGTGGGCGACACTTGATCACATTGCCGATAAAGACCTCGTGACGCTCCAAACCAGCCATTGCCAGCAACTGGTCAAGGAATTTACCCGATGGGCCAACAAAGGGCCGCCCCTGGCGATCCTCGTGCAAGCCCGGCCCCTCGCCAATTAACATAATCTTCGCGGTGGGCGGCCCCTCGCCGGGAACCGCATTGGTGCGCCCCATGTGCAAGCCACACAGGCGACACGCACGCGTCGTCTCGGCAATCAGCCGGATAGTCTCAGCGGCGCTCAAGCTACTACTCGTTCCATTTCAGCAGAAGGGACGCAACGTTTCGCTGTCATTATACTCGTTGCAGCACGGAGAGACAAGGGTTATCTTATCCGGTCGCCCATTTTTTTGTAGCCCAGCAATCTCTTCAGCAGTAATGCGTCCATCGGCGATAATCTGTTCCACTATGCGCGAGAGGGATGGCTTCTAGGACTGTGCCAACGTCTCGTTGGGGCTGCGCCCCAAACCCTCATTTTTGTTGCTTTTTGGCGGTGAAGCCGCCAAAAAGCAACAAAAAGAGCTGTTAGCGCGAAAAAGCTCTGGGCCGCGCCGCTTGGCTTCGACAGGCTCAGCCACCGCGCCGCTGGCTGAGCCTGTCGAAGCCCCCGCGCCGCCCCCATATAAACCCAAGGCTTTTTCGCGCTAACAAAGAGCTTTTCGGGGGAGGCGAAGCCTCCCCCGAACCCCCACCTGAGGTGACTTTGACGTAGCCCTAGATGGCTTCATGCTACGTTGCAATCTAGCCACTTCCAGTGTATCTTGGCACTCTCGCTTCTCGCTTCTCGCTTCTCATCTACTCACCCAGGAACCCCATGCTCGATTTCACCACCTACCTGCGCCCTCACGAGGTTGAGGCGGCGCTTCAAGCCTTCGCCGCTGCCTACCCGCAACTCTGTACGCTTCAATCCATTGGTCAGAGCCACGAAGGCCGTCCGATCTGGTGCGCCACGCTCACCAATCAGGCCACTGGCCCCGATACAGCCAAGCCCGCTTTTTGGCTCGATGCCAATATCCATGCCACCGAAGTGGCGGGATGCATGGGGGCATTGCACGTCATTCAGACGCTGCTGCAACGCTATGGCAACGATCCCCGCACGACGCAGTTGCTCGATCAACGGGCGTTGTATGTTGTGCCCTGCCTCAATCCCGATGGCATGGAACAGGCGCTTACGTCGCCTGTCTACGTGCGCTCCGGCACGCGCCGCTACCCCTACACCGACGAGCGCGATGGCCTCTACCCCGCCGATATTGATGGCGATGGGCTGATTCTCGAGATGCGCGTGGTCGATCCCGATGGGGGCTGGAAGGTCAGCGACCACGATGCGCGTCTGATGCGCCGTCGTGGCCCCGATGAGGTTGGCGGAACTTACTACCGCGTCTACAAAGAGGGGCTGATCCGCAACTACGACGGCCAGCAGGTCAAGATCGCCCCCGCCGCGCAGGGTCTCGACTTCAACCGCAACTATCCCTACGTCTGGCAGCCCGAAGGCGAGCAGTATGGCGCCGGCCCCTACCCTGCCTCGGAGCCGGAGGTGCGCGCTGCGATTGCGTTTCTCACGGCGCACCTCAACGTAAGTTGCGCTATCGCCTACCACACCTTCTCTGGCGTGATGCTGCGCCCCTACTCCGACAAGCCCGACGAGCAGATGGCGATTGAAGATCTCTGGGCCTACAAGGAGATCGGCGAGCGCGGCAAGCAGATCACCGGCTACCCCCATGTCTCCGTCTACCACGGCTTTCGCTACCACCCCCGCGAGATTATGAGTGGTGCTTTCGACGATTGGGCCTACCACCAGTTGGGCATCTTCGCCTGGACTGTCGAACTCTGGGATATGGTCGGCGAGGCGGGCATCAAAGAGCGCGATTTCATTGCCTGGTTCCGCGACCACCCCGAAGAGGACGACCTAAAGCTGCTGCGCTGGAACGATGAGCAGTTGGGCGGCAAGGGCTTTGTGCCTTGGCGTCCCTTTGAACACCCGCAACTCGGCGCGGTCGAGATCGGCGGCTGGATCGAACGGCGCACCTTTGGCAACCCGCCAGAGCCATTTTTGCTAAAGACACTCGAACCCAACACCGAGTTCGTGATCGCCCATGCGCTCATGACCCCGTGCCTCGAAGTGCGCCAGCCAGAGGTGACGGCGCTCGGCGGCGATCTCTATCGCGTCCGCGTCATTGTTGCCAACAGCGGCTACCTCCCCACTTACGGCAGCAAACGGGCGCAAGCGGCTAAGGTGGTGCGCCCTATCGAAGTGCAACTCACCCTGCCCGCCGGGGCCATCCTTGTCACGGGCGAAGTGCGGCAAGAGATTGGCCAACTGGAGGGACGGGCCAACAAACGCGCCCTCTGGGGGGCCAATTTCCCCACCGACAACCTGCGCCGCCTCGAATGGACGCTCCGCGCCCCGCAGGGCGGGCCACTCACCATTTGCGCCCAGAGCCAGCGCGCCGGGCGCGGCGAAGTGACCGTGGCGCTTGACGCTTGATACCACACTGAAACTTCATTGCAACGCCAAAAATCTCAACATCTTCGCCCCCTCTCCCGCTTGCGGGAGAGGGGGTAGGGGGGGGAGGGCCATCCAGGGCATCCCCAAGAAGCTAGGCTGTAACTCACCCCTGTATCCTAGATCCTAGCCTCAAAAACATTGCAAAAATGGAGTGCATCCCTCCTCCCTCCTCCCTCCGTCCCTCCTCCCCGCCTCTTCCGCCCTATGCACAGACTTATGCACAGATTTTACACGATTTCGTAAGTCGGTGAAATTGGTTTTAGCCTGAACTATATGTAAATCTCCAATGGATTTATTCTGCCGCAAAATCAAGGTTTTGCGGCGTTATTTTGCATTACAATCGTTATTTGGCATTAGAAAGGAGCATTGCTTTGGTTGACACAAAAGTCAAGCCTGCGTATAATAGGCCAAGCACCCTCCTGCACAGGGTTCCCCTAGAAGGCAACGAGGCATGGGCCAAATCTTTCCCCGTAACGCCAACCTGTTTGTTCGTGTCAGCATCTTCGCCGGACTTCTTCTAGCGACCACGCTCGTCCTGTTGATTGGGGTTTACTTTCGCTCCAATACCTACCGACAGGTCAACGTGGCTATCGAGCAGCCAGTGCCCTACAGCCATCAGCTCCATGCTGATACGCTCGGTATTGACTGTCGCTACTGTCACGTCTCTGTTGAGCAATCTGCATTTGCCAACATCCCCGCTACCGAGACGTGCATGACCTGCCATTCGCAGATCAAAACCAACAGTGACCAGCTCGCTCCCGTGCGGGCCAGTTACGCCAGTGGCGATCCCGTCCTCTGGGAGCGCGTACACCGCCTACCCGACTTTGTCTTCTTCAACCATTCTATCCACGTCAACAAGGGTATCGGCTGCTCCGAGTGTCACGGTCGCGTCGATCAGATGCCGGTCGTTTGGCAGGAACAAGCCTTCTTCATGGGCTTCTGCCTCGACTGTCACCGTAATCCCGAGAACTATGTTCGTCCGGTCGAAGAGGTCTACAACATGGAATATATCCATCCGGCCAACCAGCGTGAGCTTGGTGCCCAGCTTGTGGCTGAGTATGGCATTATGCCAGTTGATCAACTGACCAACTGCTGGATATGCCACCGCTAAGCGCGTCATTGAAGGAGTGGGGACGGCAAGGAGCGTTAGCGCTCCTGCTTTCCGTAACGTAGTTCTGATCCAGTTGGCGCGCAGGCTCCTGCGCCCCCCGAGGCATTCTGTTTATGACGAGCCATAACCCTGATCTCGAGACTGTCCGTGAGCAGTTGCGCAATACCCAAGGTAAGGATTACTGGAGTTCGCTCGATCAGTTGGCCGATACACCAGCTTTTCGTGAACTGCTCGAACGTGAATTTCCCCGTGGTGCCGCTGAGCTTGGCCCTGACTCCGTTAGTCGCCGCACCTTCTTGAAATTGATGGGTGCATCCTTTGCGCTTGCTGGGGTCACTGGCTGCACCTTTACGCCCCCCGAGCAGCTTGCGCCCTTTGTTAACCAACCCACGGGGCGCACTCCTGGTATTCCTAACTATTTTGCGACCGCCGTGACGCTGAGTGGCTATGCCACCGGCGTCGTTGTGCGCTCCAATGATGGTCGCCCCACGAAGATTGAAGGTAATCCGCTTCATCCGGCGAGCCTTGGCTCTACCGACATCTTTGCTCAAGGCGATATTCTCAATATGTATGATCCCGACCGCTCGCAGCAGGTGCTCGATCAGGGTACGCCGAGCAGTTGGGATGCCTTTGTGGCGGCGGTGAATCCGCTCCTTACCGGCGATGGTGCGAATATTCGCATCCTTACTACCACCGTCACGTCCCCTACCTTGGCTCAGCAACTAGCCGACCTTCAGGTGCGCTTTCCGCAGTGCCGCTGGTATCAGTACGAGCCCATCAACCGCGATAATGTCTATGAGGGCGCACAACTTGCCTTTGGCGAGGATGTTGCTGTCCGCTATGACTTTAGCCAAGCTGATGTTGTTGTCGCCCTTGATGCCGACTTCCTCGCCCCCGGCCCCGGCTTCGTCGCCTATGCCCGCGCTTTCGCCGATGCCCGCCGTGTCACCGCCGAGAGCGACAAGATGAATCGGCTCTATGTCGTCGAAGCTACCCCCTCGACGACGGGTGCCACGGCAGAGCATCGCTTGCCCCTCAAGGCCAGCAGCATTGCCTCCTTTGCGCAGAGCCTCGCCGCTGGCCTGGGTGTCGGTAGCCCCGCGAGTGGCTTGCCTGAGAAGGCTACCGCGTTCCTTGATGCGCTTCTTGCCGACCTGCGCGACCATCAGGGCAGTAGCCTCATCATTGCCGGCGACCAGCAGCCCCCCGCCGTCCACGCCCTTGCCCACGCCATGAATGAGGTGCTCGGCAATGTGGGCCAGACGGTGATCTACACCGAGCCGGTGGTGGCGCAGCCCACCAATCAGACCAACGATCTCGCCAGTCTTATCCGCGATCTCAATAGCGAGAGTGTTGACCTGCTGGTAATCATTGGTGGTAACCCTGTCTATGATGCCCCCGGCGACCTGCTCCTTGGCGATGCCCTTAGCCGCGCAATGACGGTGGTTCACCACGGACTCTTCGTCAATGAGACGGCGGCGCATGCGACGTGGCACATTCCTGCTGCCCATAGCCTCGAGGGTTGGAGCGATGCGCGTGCCTTTGATGGTACCGTTAGCATCATCCAGCCGCTGATTGAGCCGCTCTATGCTGGCAAAACCCCCCACGAGATCCTTGCGCTGCTGCTCGGTCTGCCCGATGCACGCCCCTACGACATGGTGCGCAACTACTGGCAGGCGCAGCGTCCCGCTGCGGACTTTGATCGCTTCTGGCACGAGGCACTGGTGAGCGGCGTTGTTCCTGATACCGCCGCCGCCACCGTGACGCCAACACCCAACCTTGGGGCCATTGCTGCCGCTACCATCCCCGCGCCCACCAGCGGCCCTGAACTGGTCTTCCGCCCCGATGCCGGTCTCTACGACGGCAGTTATGCCAATAACGGCTGGCTCATGGAGTTGCCCCGTCCGATTAGCCAATTGGTCTGGGATAACGCCGCCCTGATGAGCCCCGGCACCGCCGACCGCCTTTTCAATCTGGGCCTCGGTTTTGCTGATGGTGGTAATCCGCTGGCGGTTGAGAGTCGCCAGCAGCGCGAAATCAACCTTGAGCGCATCACGGCGGTGAATGGCACAGTTGTTGCGATTGAACACAACGGCGGGCGCATTGAGTTGCCCATCTGGCTCACCCCTGGCCACGCCGACGACTCGATCACCGTGATGCTCGGCTACGGGCGCAGCGCCGCCGGGCGTGTCGGTAATGGCGTGGGTGTCAATGCCTACCCAGTACGCACCAGCAACGCCCTCTGGTTTGCTGATGAAGTCCAGGTGCGCAACCTCAACCGCCGCTACCAACTCGTCTCTACCCAAAACCACTGGACGATGGAGGGGCGTGACCTCTACCGCGTGGGTGTCTTTGAGCGCTTCAAAGCGGAAGGCCCCAAGTATATCGCCAACGAGGTCTACAAGCACGAGTATGGCAAAGAGTCACCTGGCCCAGGTACGGAGGGCTACCAGAGCCTACAGACCAACCAGGATGATGTCTACGATGGACGCAACGCCTGGGGCATCTCCATCAACCTCAATGCCTGCATCGGCTGTAACACCTGTGTCGCCGCATGCCAAGCCGAGAATAACATTCCAATCGTGGGCAAAGCCCAGGTAGCCGTTGGGCGCGAGATGCACTGGTTACGCATCGACCGCTACTACACCGGCTCCGACCTCGATAATCCTGCCACCTACTTCCAGCCGATTGGCTGTGTGCAGTGTGAACGAGCGCCCTGTGAAGTGGTCTGCCCGGTGGCAGCCACCGTTCACGACTATGAGGGCCTCAACAATATGGTGTATAATCGCTGCGTTGGCACCAAGTACTGCTCTAATAACTGCCCCTTCAAAGTGCGCCGCTTCAACTTCCACCAATACACCGACATCACCACGGCGAGCGTGCAGTTGCAGCGCAACCCCGAAGTGACGGTGCGTAACCGTGGTGTGATGGAGAAGTGCAGTTACTGCATCCAGCGCATTAGCGCGGCACGCATCAATGCCAAAAAGTCGGCAGTGCAGGCCGGACAGCGTGAATACACGATTAATGATGGCGACATTGTGACCGCGTGTCAGGCCGCTTGCCCGACCCAAGCGATTGTCTTTGGTGACAAGAATGATGAGGGTAGCAAAGTCTACAAGTGGAAGCACGAAGGGCATAGCTATTACCTGCTGGGGTTGCTTAACCTGAAGCCACGCACCACCTACCTCGCTCGCGTACGTAATCCCAATCCCGAATTGGAACACGAGAGCAGCGAACACTAAGCACCCCTTTGTGGAAGGGTGCGCGAGGGAACTTGGTTCCCTCGCATTCTCACAGCAGAGAGAAGATGGCTTGGGGCGTAGCCCCAAAATTAGTTCCATGCAACGGTAAGCCAGTAGACTAGAGTAAGGATAGCCGATGGCACAGGCGCAACCTATCCGCACCGATCCGCAGTCCGACCCCGGCGAGTCGTATCTCTTGCAGGGCGAGACTTTTTCGTCAATGTCCACCAAAATCGGCGATGTTCCCTTAGTCTCGCCGCTCAAGACCTCCAAAGGTTGGTTGGTGGGTTTCTCCATCGCGTTCACCCTTCTGATGGTCTACTTTATCTCCATTGGCCAACTCTTTCTAAGAGGTGTTGGTATCTGGGGTATTAACATTCCAGTTGGTTGGGCGATGGACATCATCAATTTCGTCTGGTGGATCGGTATCGGTCACGCCGGCACTCTGATTTCAGCTATTCTCTTGCTGCTCAATCAGGGTTGGCGCAACTCGATTAACCGTTTCGCTGAGGCGATGACGCTCTTTGCCGTTGCCTGTGCCGGCATGTATCCGATCCTGCACCTTGGCCGCCCGTGGCTCTTCTACTGGCTGATGCCCTACCCCAATACGATGGGTATGTGGCCGCAGTTCCGTAGCGCTTTGGCGTGGGACGTTTTCGCCATCTCGACCTACGCTAGCGTTTCGTTGGTCTTCTGGCTGGTTGGTCTGCTCCCTGACTTTGCGACGCTCCGTGATCGGGCGCAAAATATCTGGGCCAAGCGTATCTACGGGATGGTAGCGCTGGGCTGGCGCGGTTCTGCCCGCCATTGGCACCGCTACGAGATGGCCTCGCTGCTCTTGGCGGGCCTCTCGACCCCGCTGGTGGTCTCGGTACACTCGATCATCTCGCTCGACTTTGCCATTTCGCAGGTACCCGGCTGGCAGGTGACGGTCTTCCCGCCCTACTTTGTCGCTGGTGCTGTCTTTGCCGGTTTCGCCATGGTGATCCTGCTCATGGTGCCGGTGCGCAAGTGGTACGGCTTCGAGAACTACATCACCATTCGCCACTTTGATGTGATGGCTAAGGTGATGCTCACCACGGGCATGGTGGTGGTCTACGGCTACTTTATGGAGGTCTGGGCAGCGGTGTATGGTGGCAGCACCTACGAAGAGTATCTGCTCTATAACCGTATGAACGGGCCGAGCGCATGGGCCTACTGGGGCTTGCTCTTCTGCAATGCTGTAGCTATTCAGCCCCTCTGGTTCAAGCAGGTGCGCCAGAGCATCCCGGCCTTGGTGGTCATTTCGCTGATTGTGAGCGTGGGTATGTGGCTGGAGCGTTACGTTATCATTGTCCTCTCACTCGAGCGCGACTTCCTACCCTCGTCGTGGGCGCAGTACAACCCCACCTTCTGGGACTGGTCGCTCTACTTGGGTTCCTTCGGCCTCTTCTTCACCCTGTTGCTGCTCTTCATCCGCGTGATGCCGATGATCAACATCTTCGAGATGCGCATGTTCCTCTATCAAGAGCAGCAGCGCATGAAGCGTAAGCAAGAACATGGTGACCACGGCCACGAGACAAGCAGGGGCGGCGCAACGGCGGATTAACGCTGAAGACGTAAACCGGGGGCGTTGCGCCTCGCCCCCGCGTACCTGGATAGTGGAAGTAGAACTATGCAGAACCGAGCAGATGGGATTTACGGGGTCATGGCCGAGTTTCGCGACCCTGATGAGTTGATTGCGGCCGCCCATGCCGCACGCAAAGCTGGCTATACGCGCATGGATGCCTTTTCGCCCTTTCCGATTGAGGAGGTGATCGAGGAGGTTGCGCCTGGCAATACGGGCGTGCCCTTCCTTGTGCTGGTTGCAGGCCTGACTGGCGCTGCGTCCGGCTTTCTCCTGCAATACATCGGCAACATTGTTGACTACCCGCTCAACATTGGTGGGCGTCCGCTCGATGTGAGTAACTGGCCTGCCATGATTCCGATCACCTTCGAGATGGGCATCCTCTTTGCGGCCTTTACCGCTGCCATCTCTATGGTGCTCCTCAACGGCCTGCCGAGCCCCTACCACCCGGTATTCAACGCGCCGCGCTTTGAGCGGGCTTCGCAGGATGCCTTTTTCCTCTGCATTGAGGCCACCGACCCGCTCTTTGATCGCTCTCAGACTTCGTCATTCCTGCGCAGCCTCGGTTCGATGCAGGTGAATGAAGTTGCCGAATAGGGGACGATGATGCAGACCCAAAGCCAGAATGTGTTTCGCCGTGTTCTTCGCCATAGCTGGATTGCGCTCTTCGCTTTGCTGCTCTCGGGCTGCCACTTCGATATGTACAACCAGCCCCGCCTCGATACCTACGAGCCGAGCAGTTTCTTCGCTGATGGCCGCGCTTCGCGCCCCAATGTCGAGGGTGCTTTGGCAATGAATGCGGTCTACTATGACGAGTATTTCCGTACAGGCTTGGTTGATGGCGTGCCGGGCGATGAATTGCCTGTTGAGTTGACCCGTGAACTGTTGGAGCGCGGCCAGGCGCAGTTCAACATTTGGTGCGCCGTCTGCCACGGCGAGGCCGGGTTCGGCCAGAGTGTTATCGCTCAACGCGGTGGTATCGTTCCCGCCAACTTCCACCAGCAACGCCTGCGTGACGCTTCGCTTGGTCACTTCTTTAACATTATGACCGTCGGCGTCTATCGTGGCGACCCCGCGCAGGGCGGTTACCAGTCAATGTTCTCGTATGCGACGCGCATCAGTGTCGAGGATCGCTGGGCGATTGCTGCCTACATCCGGGCGCTGCAGTTGAGCCAGAATCCGACCATTGACGATGTGCCCTCGGCTGAGCGGTGAAATTCGGAGAACTAAGACGAGGATACAGGAAAGTTATCGAGTATGGCTACTTCGACGCTCCCTCAGACCCGCATCCCCCAACTGGGCTTGGTGCAGATGGTTGGCATCGGCGCTGCAGTGGTTGGGCTTGCGCTGCTGGGCCTCGGGTTTATGAGCAACCCGCTGCTCTTTGCCGAGTCGTACATCTTTGGTTTCTACTTCACGATGGCCTTTCCGTTGGGTTGCCTGATCTTCTTGATGATCCAGCACCTCACGGGCGGCGTTTGGGGTATCTCTGCGCGGCGCATGCTGGAGGCCGGAGCGTTGGCGATGCCCGTCTTCTTCCTGCTCAGTCTGCCGGTGGTGATGATTGCCTACAATAGCTCCGCGCTGCAGTTGGGCGATCACTATGTCTACCATTGGGCCGATCCCTCGGTGGTGACGCCGGGAGCCGAGCATTTCGACCCGTTGGTGGCGCATAAGACGCCTTGGCTCAGCCCACAATGGTTTGCTGGCCGCATGCTGGTCTATTTCGTGATCTGGAGCCTGCTGGCTATTATGCTGCGCACATGGTCGGTGCAGCAGGATCGGGCCAGCGATGCCCGCGTCTACTCCGAGCGCATGCGCCGTCTCAGCGCCGTGGGTGCCGCCCTCTTCGTGCTTAGCACCACCTTCTTTGCCCTTGATGTGGGCCTCTCGCTTGATGCCCACTGGTACTCGACGATGTACGGGGCCCACTATATGGTCAATGGTGGCCTCGCTACGCTCGCCTTCGTCGTGCTGATGATGAGCCAAGTGCGCAGCCACCCGGTCTTTGAAGAGCATGTGCCGATCAAGGCCTTTCACGACTTGGGTAAGTTGCTCTTTGGCTTCACCGTCGTCTGGACTTACATTTCCTACGGCCAATTTGTGATCATCTGGTCGGGCGACGTAGCCGAGTTCACGCCCTGGTTTGTGCGTCGCCGCGAGGGTGGCTGGGACTTCTTCGCCCTGTCGCTGATGGCCTTTGCCTTCGCTGGCCCCTTCTTTGCTCTGCTTGGCCGCAAGCCGAAGCGCAATCTGAGCTACCTCGCATTCGTGGCCGCATGGATCCTTGTCTTCCGCCTTGTGGATATGATCTGGGTGATTTTGCCTGAATTCCACACGACGATTGCCGAGATTGAATTGATCAACTTTGCCGCCCCGCTTGGCATCTTTGGCATCTGGTTGTCAATCTGGGCTTGGAACATGCAGCGCGCCCCCATCCTGCCAATGAATGATCCGAACTTTGACAGCCTGCATGCCGGAGGTCACCACTAATTATGAGCTACCGCTACCAGAGTTCGTACCAGGCCCCCAAGGTTTACCAGGATGAAGCGCCGCAGCGCCGCCGCCCGTCGGCCCAGCCGCTTATGGTGGCCATGTTGGTCACCTTTGTGGTGGTGAGCCTGCTTGTGCTGTTGGCCGGGCGTATGCCCTTTAGCCCGGAGGTTCTCCCGCTGCAAGGGCCGACCTACCGTGAGTATGTGGAGCGCGATCGCGCTCGTCTCGGCGCCTACGGATGGGAAGGCGAGAGCCGCAATGTCATAGTGCATATTCCGGTTGAACGCGCCATGGATCGCTTGGTGGAGCGCGGACTGCCCACCGTCGTCGCCCCGGCTGAAGAAGTGCTTCCCGCCGACGAGGAGGCGCCCGCCGAGGAGCAACCCGCAACTCAGCCGTGATGTGAGTGACAAGTGACAAGTGACGTGATCCGTCACGCGGCCCCTTTAGATAGTTTAGCTCAGTTCCCCTGCATCTCTATCCTAGAGCGCGGGGGAATTGTGCTTTACGGGGAGACTAGCTCTCCCCGCACCCCTTTGAGAAAGGGGGCTTGCGGCACGCCATCCGGCGGGGAAGGCGAAGCCTCAACCGGAGAACTTTTGTCTTCCCGTTTGGCGGCGAAGCCGCCAAACGGGAAGACAAAAAGAATCTGAGGAGGTGATCGATGTATGGCACGTGGCCTAACGACGAGCGCAAGCCGCGCCGCGACATCCTGTTCCTCATTGGGGGGCCATTACTTATTTTCTGTGCTTTCCTGATGTACCAGTATATCTACGCACCACGGGCGAGTGTCACGACCGTAGCGGATCTGTACAATCTTGTACCGGGAAGCAGGGTTGTTTTGCAAGGCTCGATTAGCAGGCAGACCGAAACGATAAGACCTGAATTTCCTTTCGTAGCGAGCAACGGGCGCAGATGGGGGCTGCTTACGGGTTGGAGAATCACGCATAGATCTGCTCCGCAATTAATCGTGACCACATGCTATTTTTATCTTTTGATTTTGGGCGTGGAATGGGTGTACGTAGTGATGAAAACAAGTATCTTGAAGCAGGCATGCCGGGTGACGGTGTTTACCTGATTGGTTGGCAGAAGGGTGTAGCGCTGGAGGGTTGGATCAGTCTGTTTCGGATGGGGCAGCAGGGCGAGACGCTCTACATTATTCGCTTGAACGGCTGAAGATGATGGCTGCCGCGCAATATCGGGTAGAATGGGGAAGGATTCGCCTTCCCCGGAGAACTCATCTCTTCCGCTGTGGCGGCTTCGCCGCCACAGCGGAAGAGATGAGCGGGCTTGGGGTGTGCCCCAAAGTGGGTTTTGGGGCGGTAGCCCCACGGAAAAGTGGCAGGTATGGCAGCAAGAAGAGACGAAGAAGAGGATGTTGCGGTGACCACGCAGCGAAGTTGGTTGCCGTTGGCGCTGGTGGGCGGTTTGGTGGTGCTGGCGGGGGTCATTGCGCTGCTCCTCACGGGGGGCTTGGGCGGGTCAACGGTTGCGGTGGTGACGCCGACGGCGACACCCGGGGCCGAGGAGGGCGGTGTGGCCCATGGCGGGCTTAATCCTGATGGGCCGCCGGTGGGGGCGGTGAGTGTGGCTGAGGCGCGGGCACTCTTTGATGCGGGCACCGCAATCTTTATTGATGTGCGCGCTGGCAATGCCTTTACGCTGGGTCATATTCCGGGGGCGCTGACGATTACCTCGCACGATCTCTACGCCCAGATGGATCAGGCTGCCGCCGGGACGGTCTTTATTGCTTATGGTGACGCGGAACGGCCCGATGCGGGCATGCGCGGGGCGCAGATCTTTATGGAGTTGGGCTACCCGCCGATGGTGGCGCTCGATGGCGGCTTTGAGGCATGGGTCGCTGCTGGGCATCCGGTGGAGCGGGAGAGCGAGAGAGCGGAAGAGCGGTAAAGTGGGAGAATGGCAGGGGTTCGGGGAGGGCTTTGCCCTCCCCGAACCCCTGCCACCATTCACATGAGCTATAAAACGGATCGTCGGGCGGCACCAAGCCCGGTCGTGCGGGCGGCGGGTTGGATGGTGGGGGCGTTGGTCTCGTTCCTGACGATGGCGTTGGCGGGGCGCGAGTTGGCTGCGGAGTTGAGTACCTTCCAGATTCTCTTCTTCCGTAGCCTGATTGGTGTGGTGGTGTTGGGCTTGTTGCTGGGGCGCACGGGTTGGGGGCAACTGCGAACGAGCCATGTGCGTTTGCATCTGGTGCGCAATGTGGCCCATTTTGGCGGGCAATTTGCTTGGTTCTATGGGCTGGCTATGATTCCGCTGGCGGAGGTCTTTGCGCTGGAGTTTACCACGCCGCTCTGGACGGCGCTTTTGGCTGCGTTAATCCTCGGCGAACGGCTGACGCTGACGCGGATCGCCGCGCTGACTCTGGGCATGGTGGGCTTGTTGATCATCCTGCGCCCAGGCTTCCAGGTGATCCAGCCGGCGACGATTGGAGTTTTGGTGGGCGCAATGGCTTTTGCGGTGGCCCATATTGCCACGAAGCGCCTTGCCCGTCATGACTCGCCGCTCAGCATCCTTTTTTATATGACGATCATTCAACTACCGTTGGCCTTGCTGCCAACGCTGATGAGTTGGGTGCTGCCTGGGGTGGCGCTCTGGCCCTGGTTGCTGCTGGTGGGCCTTTGTGCCTTGAGTGCGCACTATTGTGTGACGCGGGCGCTTACGCTGGCCGACGCGACGGTGGTGGTGCCGATGGATTTCTTGCGCCTGCCGCTGGTGGCGCTGGTGGGGGCGCTCTTTTACCAAGAGCCCATTGATGGCTTGGTGTTGCTTGGTGCAGCCGTGATGATGCTGGGGATTTGGATCAATGTGCGCGGCGAGCGTGTGAAAAACCGTAACAGAAATGTTACAGGTGATCCGAAACACGTTTAGCCGCCATTTACGCGATCCCCCTACCATGACTGGTGCTATGCGTGATCAACTCCAACTCTATCTTGAGCGTCAGGCGACAAGTGTAGGCCACTATGTCGCTGAACAGATCATACAGGCTGCCCTCGGCTGGGTGCCGACGATTGCCGGTGTCGGACTGCGCGGGTTAGCCTACCGGGCCATCATGCAGATGGACGGCCTCGCGGCGATTGAAGATGGCGTGCGTATCCGTTTTGCCTCCAACGTCCAGTTGGGCAAGGGGGTCTACCTCGATCACGGTTGTTACCTGCATGCTTGCCCGGGGGGCATTCGCATCGGTGCCGCGAGCTTGGTGATGAAGAACGCGATTCTGCACGTCTACAATTTTCGCGATCTGCCCCATGCCGGCATCACGATTGGGGCGCGTTCATTAATTGGTGAAGCCTGTGTCCTACGCGGGCAGGGAGGCATTACCATTGGCGATGATGTCTATTTGGGCACCCTCGTGCAACTCTTGGCGGTCAACCATGTCTTTGCCGACACCACCCGTCCGATTAGCGCCCAGGGCATTACGGCTCAGGGAATTGCCATTGGCAATGGGAGCTGGATCGGATCGGGAGCGATTGTCCTTGATGGCGTGAAAATCGGGCGCAACGTCGTGGTTGGGGCGGGGGCGCTCGTCACCAAAGACATTCCCGATTATTGCATAGCCGTCGGCAATCCGGCGCGGGTGGTACGCAATTTGCAGCGTGATCCGTTGCCGGAACCTCCGGCAGGGTTGGCAGTGTTTTGAATTTAATTTGGGTGTGACCAAAATCTGTAGGGCTACGCCCCACACCCCGCCGGAGGGCGGGAGGATGCGAGGGAACCAGGTTCCCTCGTACACCCTTGCGACACGTTTTGGTCACACCCAATAGATTATTGGGATGCCCCGGATGGCCCTCACCCCCTGCCCCCTCTCCCGCAACGCGGGAGAGGGGGGAAGGCATTGAGATTCTTGGCGTCTCAATGTGATTTCTTCTGTTCTTCTGTTCTTCTGTTCTTCTGTTCTTCTGTTCTTCTGTTCTTCT
>RSAS01000457.1 GCA_003934145.1 Candidatus Viridilinea halotolerans
TTTACGGGGGCTGCGCCCCCGCGCCCCCGTCGAACGGGGGGATTCTGTGGGGGCCATGCCCCCGCGCCCCCGTCGAGCGGGGAGATTCTGTGGGGGCGCAGCCCCCACACCCCCGTCGAACGGGGGGATTCTGTGGGGGCCGTGCCCCCACACCCCCGTCGAGCGGGGAGATTCTGTGGGGGCGCAGCCCCCACGCCCCCGTCGAGCGGGGAGATTCTGTGGGGGCGCAGCCCCCACACCCCCGTCGAACGGGGGGATTCTGTGGGGGCCGTGCCCCCACGCCCCCGCCGAACGGGGGGATTCTGTGGGGGCCGTGCCCCCACACCCCCGCCGGGCGGTTCATGGGTGGACAGAAAATTTGTGCGTCCCCACCCTGGAACCACATTGGAACGCCAAGAATCTCAGTATCTTCGCCGCCTCTCCCGCAAGCGGGAGAGGCGGTGCCCGGTTGGTGAGCCTGTCGAACCAGAGCTTGCCGAAGGGGGGTAGGGGGGCGAGGGCCATCCAGGGCATCCCAATGACAACATCGTCACCTATCTGACAAAAGTATTAACTACAGTGTGTAGTAAAGGTAGGAGAAAAAGCTCCCTGCGACCAAGTTTGGCCGCAGGGGCTTGAAGGGATCCTTCCGCGCCTCCGCGCCTCCGCGCCTCCGCCTCCGCGTCTCCGCCTCCGCGCCTCCGCGTCTCCTACGCTCCCATCGGTTCAGCGGGGCGTTTGCTCTCGATGGCTAGGATGCCGCCGCGATGAAAGACGAGTTGGCCCTGTTCGAGATCCACTTCGATCACGTCGCCCGCTTTGAAGATGCCGCGTAGCAACTCGCGTGAGATGGGGGTTTCGATCAGGCGCTGCACGGTGCGGCGCAACGGGCGCGCCCCGTAGATGGGGTTGAAGCCTTCGACGACGAGGAACTCTTTGGCTGCCAGGGTGAGGCTGAGGCTGATCTTCTGCTCGTGCAGGCGGTTGACCAGTTCGTCCACTTGGAGATCGATGATGCGCGTTAGGTCTTCCATGCCGAGCGGATGGAAGAGGATGATGTCGTCAATGCGGTTGAGGAATTCGGGGCGGAAGGCTTGCTTCAGCGCGTCATCCACTTTGCGCCGCGCCTCTTTCATGTCAACCTGTTTGGCAGCCCCACCCTTGAGGTTGGTCGAGAAGCCGATGCCGCCACCTTGCAGATGTTCCGTACCGGCATTGCTGGTCATGATAATGACCGCATTGCGGAAGTCCACGGTGCGCCCGTGGCCGTCGGTGAGGCGCCCATCGTCGAGGACTTGCAGCAGGGCGTTGAAAACATCGGCGTGGGCCTTTTCGATTTCGTCGAAGAGAACGACCTGGTAGGGTCGGCGGCGGATGCTCTCGGTGAGTTGGCCGCCCTCATCGTAGCCGACATAGCCGGGGGGGGCACCAATCAGGCGGCTGACGGTGTGGCGCTCTTGGAATTCGCTCATGTCCACGCGAGTCATAGCATCTTCGCTGTCGAACATGAACGCGGCGAGCGCCTTGGCCAGTTCCGTCTTGCCGACGCCGGTTGGCCCGACGAAGATGAAACTGCCGATGGGCCGACGGGGATCGCGCAGGCCGCTGCGCGCCCGACGGATGGCGTCGGAGAGGGCAACCACCGCTTCGTGCTGGCCGATGACCCGCTCGTGGAGCCGCTCCTCCATGTGGACGAGTTTCTCGCGCTCGGTTTCGAGCATGCGGCTGACGGGTACGCCCGTCCAGCTTGAGACGATCTGCGCAACATCTTCGTCATCCACCACCTCATCCAGATTGGCGGAAGTGAGCCACGCGCTGCGCTCCTCCTCGAAGGCGGTGTGGAGCGCCAGGAAACGCGAGCGCAGCAGCGCGGCGCGCTCATACTCGCGCCGCGCACCGGCCTCCTCCTCTTCGTGTTGCAGTTGACGCAACTCAGCCTCTTTGTCCTTGAGCGCGGGGGGCATGGCAAAAATGTCAATGCGCAACTTGGCGCTCGCCTCGTCAATCAGATCAATCGCCTTATCGGGCAGGAAGCGGTCGTTGATGTAGCGGCTCGACAAATGTACGGCAGCCGTCAAGGCTTCATCGCTGATAGTCAACTGGTGGTGATCCTCGTAGCGTTTACGCAAACCGTGGAGCATGGCGACAGTGGTTTCAATATCGGGTTCTTCGACAAAGACCGGGCTAAAGCGCCGTTCGAGTGCGGCATCTTTTTCGATGTGTTTACGATACTCATCAATGGTAGTGGCTCCGACCACCTGAATCTCACCACGGCTCAGGGCGGGCTTGAGCATATTGCTAGCATCAATGCTGCCAGCGGCGGCGCCCGCACCCACGACCGTGTGCAGTTCATCAATAAAGAGGATGACTTTGCCCTTGGCGCTGCGCACCTCATCCATGACTGCCTTGAGGCGCTCCTCAAATTCGCCCCGGAACTTGGAGCCAGCGACCATACCGGCCAGATCCAGCGCAAGCAACTTGCGGTCGCGCAGCGTAGGCGGCACATCGCCCGTCGTAAGGCGCTGGGCCAACCCCTCGGCAATCGCAGTCTTGCCCACCCCCGTTTCGCCAACCAGCACGGGATTATTCTTGGTGCGCCGCGAGAGAATGCGGATGACGCGCGTAATCTCGGCTTCGCGGCCAATCACCGGATCGAGTTGGCCGTCGGTAGCCAACTGGGTCAGATCGGTCGAATATTTCTCCAGAATCTCATAGCGGCTTTCGGCACCGGGATCATCGGAGCGTTGCGAGCCACGGATCTCCAGCAGCGCCTGATAGATGCGCTCTTGGTCAATATGGAAACTATTGAGAATACGCGCCGAAGCGCCCTCACGCTCACCGCTCAGCGCAATCAACAGGTGATCAATGCCTACATACTTATCATCAAGCCGATTCGCTTCTTCTTCGGCCCGTTTCACAAGGCGTTGCGTACGTGGCGTGACATAGACCTGATTACTAAAGCCATACTGTCCATAGACTTTAGGTGATTTTTCAAGTTCACGTTCAACGCGCTGGGCAACGAGCTCAGGATCAACATTCAGACGCCCCAAGGCACGCGCAGCGACACCATCACGCTGGCGTAGCATTGCCAGAAAGACGTGTTCCACATCCAACTGCGTGTGGTGCTGCTCCTGCATAATCGCTTGGGCGTTTTGAAACGCATCCTGCGCCTTCTCGGTAAAGCGCTCAAGTCTCATCGGCGTGCCTCATTCGCATTCTCCCGTATTCTGACGGGTTGGAGATCGCTATAAATATGGGTATGACCAACATCTGTAGGGCTGTGCCCTTGGGCTTCACTTGAAGCCCAAGGGCGGGGGCACTGGAGCATTGGCCCCATGCGCATGGCGTTTAGGGCTGCCGCCCTAAAATCCGTTGTTGGGGCTGCGCCCCAAGCCCTCTTTTTCTTTCGCTTTGGCGGCTTCGCCGCCAAAACGAAAGAAAAAAGCTCTTCGGGGGAGGCTTCGCCTCCCCCGCACCCCCACCGGGAGGCGCAACGTAATGTGCATGCCCCCGAAGAATTTCCCCTCCGGCGGGGGTTCGGGGGCATGGCCCAATACCTTTCAAATAAGGGAGAGCATAG
>RSAS01000145.1 GCA_003934145.1 Candidatus Viridilinea halotolerans
CCCTCCTTGCCGCCGACCAACTCGGCATCCGACTCGAATTCGTCCGCGGCCTGCCCTTGTGGGAGGCATCACCAGTGGTGCGCCACCAACGCGCCATTGATCGCATCCGCGCCAGCATCAGCCCGGTCGCTCCAGAGAGCGGATGCGCCTGCGTCCACTTTGCCGACATCTACGTCCACTTCCCCGACGGCTCACTCAAACGGCCCGACATCGCCATCTTCTGCCAAGAGCCAGCGGAAGAGGACGAAGCGGTACGCCTCATCCCCGAAGCGGTGATCGAAGTGGTGAGCCGCGGCTTCGAGGCCAAAGACCTCGAGATCGGCCCCCCCTTCTACCTCAGCCAAGGCGTCAAAGACATCGTCGTCTTCGACCCTCACACCCTCCTCGTCCTCCACATCCAGCAGCACGGCGCCTGGCGCCACACCTCACCAGTGGAGTTGACGCTCTGCTGCGGGTGTACATGTCGGGTGTAATGCCATGAAGTACGCGAAGCACGCGAAGATCGGACATAGGGCATACCGTTCTCGCTCTTCTTCGTGCTCTTCGCGGCTTTCGCGGCCTTCGCGCCGAAACCTAAAAGCCTCCCGCCTCTCGCCTCCCGTCTCCCCGCCTCCCCGCCTCCCCGCCTCCTCAATGGTATAATACGCGCTGCGCATACCAATGGATACTTGAGTAGGTACTGCGCCTCTTTTTGAATGGGTGAGATTTCGCTATGACCTACAATTTTGCTCTCACTGGAGTTGGTGGCTACATTGCGCCCCGCCATCTCAAGGCGATTCGTGACACTGGCAATCTCTTGGTGGCTGCGACCGATCCCAAAGATTCGGTTGGCTTACTCGACCAGTTTGGTTTCGAGACGCGCTTCTTCACCGAGTTTGAGCGCTTCGACCGCCATCTTGAAAAACTGCGTCGTGGGACGGAGGAGCAGCGCGTACATTATCTGAGCATCTGCTCGCCCAACTACCTGCATGATGCTCACTGCCGTGCCGCCCTGCGTATTGGTGCCCACGCAATCTGCGAAAAACCCCTCGTTATCAACCCGTGGAATCTTGCTCCACTCGAAGAACTCGAGCTTGCAACCGGCAGGCGCATATACAATGTGCTGCAATTGCGCGTGCATCCCAAGTTGGTACAGTTACGCGAACAATTGTTGCGTGAACGCAATGGCACCCAGCGCGATGTTGTGCTGACCTACATAACCGCCCGTGGCCCTTGGTACCATGTCTCATGGAAAGGCCAACTTGAGAAATCAGGGGGCATCGCTACCAACATCGGTATCCATTTCTTCGATCTGCTCCTCTGGCTCTTTGGCCCCGCTGGTGAGTATCGTGTCCACCACACCGATACACAGCGCATGGCTGGCTTTCTCGAACTAGAACACGCTCGTGTACGCTGGTTCCTCTCGTTGGATCACCGCGATCTGCCGTTCGCTGCCCAACCTGGCAAGCAGACAACCTTTCGCTCGATCACAGTTGATGGCGGAGAACTTGAGTTTACCGAGGGCTTCACCGACCTGCATACACGTATCTATGAAGATGTGCTGGCCGGGCGTGGTTTTGGCATCGCCGACGCGCGCCCGTCGATTGAATTAGTCCACCAGTTGCGCACAGCTTCACTAGCGGCACGTGATCAGATGCTCTGCCATCCGTTTTTAATCGATCGTTTGTAGCCAGCATCACGTTGGCTGAGCCTGTCGCAGCCAACGCCCTACGCCCCCATCACGTTGGCTGAGCTTGTCGCAGCCAACGCCCTACGCCCCCATCACGTTGGCTGAGCTTGTCGCAGCCAACGCCCTACGCCCCACATGCGTTGGCTGAGCTTGCCGCAGCCAACGCCCTACGCCCCACATGCGTTGGCTGAGCTTGCCGCAGCCAACGCCCTACGCCTCCATCTTGGCCCTGAGGTTGATGCCTTTGAGCAGGAGGTTGCCGCCTACGTGCAGTGCCAGCATGCGATCGGGGTCTCGTCGGGCAGCGATGCGCTGCTGATGGCGCTGATGGCGCTGGAGCTTGGCCCCGGCGACGAGGTGATCACCACCGCCTACAGCTTCTTTGCCACCGCTGGCGCAATTGTTCGTGTGGGGGCGCACCCTTGAGGTGATCTTCAAGCCCTACAGCGCCGACGACGCACGCCAGATGGTGCAGAATCGCATTGGCTGCCCCAAGCGTGCGACCGCCGATTTGGGCTTCACCTACCAGTACGATCTGCGGGCGGGCCTGCAGCGCCTGATCG
Source organism: Candidatus Viridilinea halotolerans (assembly GCA_003934145.1). Classification (GTDB taxonomy): domain Bacteria; phylum Chloroflexota; class Chloroflexia; order Chloroflexales; family Chloroflexaceae; genus Viridilinea; species Viridilinea halotolerans. The sequence continues at coordinate 2,233 of RSAS01000145.1, forward strand.
ATTGGCGCGGTTAACCTTATGCAAAACATCCCTATTGCCCGCACCAGCCTCACCGAAGCCGAGATCAACAGTGTGCTCGATCCGCTGCGTAGCGCCCAGATGGAGCGTGCCGGCGCGATCCTGGCCGAGCGCCGCCGACTCGCCGCCCGCTACGACGCCGACCTCGCGTGGCTCCGTACACCCGCCACCCATGCCGTCCACATGCTCAGCTTCTACCAACAGAAATACCAGGTGCAACCCCAGGCTTTCCCTAACGCCTGGGCCGCCAATGAGTGCAGCATCAGCCTACCGCTCTTCCATGGCCTGCTGCCAGAAGAGCAGGAGTATGTGATTGAGGCGGTGAGGCGGTGAGGCGGTGAGACGGGAGGGGCGAGGCGGGATGCAGCAGGGGGTAAAGCTCCTCGCAATATTTGAGCAAATTTCACCAAAAACCGTAACTTTTGGCCCCTTCCAGCGGTATATATAGTGACAGCCTTTATATAAAGAAGGAATCACTATGAACAATCCCGCTGCCAATGTCGCTGGGGGGCTGAGCAACACATGACCGACCTCACCAACCCGCACGATAAGTTCTTCAAAGCCATCTTTAGCCAGCCCGGGGCGGTGGCGCTCTTTCTGCGCGAGTTTTTGCCTGCTGAGGTGACGGCGCTCTTCGATCTAGCTCACCTCCAGCCGATCAAGGATTCGTTCGTTGATGCCACCCTGCAAGAACACTTCTCCGATCTGCTCTTTGAAGTGCCGCTGCATGGGGTCGAAGGGCAGGCATTCGTCTGCATCCTCTTTGAGCATAAGAGCTACGTAGAGCGCTTGACCCCGTTGCAGGTACTCCGTTACATGGTGCAAAGCTGGGATACCATGCAGCGTCAGCAGCGACCGCTCGCCCCCATCTTGCCCATCGTGGTCTACCATGGCACGCAGCATTGGCATGTCTCGACGGACTTCCAAGCCCTCTTCGATCTCCCCGCTCCCCTACAGCGCTACACGCCAACGTTTCACTACCACCTGAGCGACCTGACGACCTATCGCGACGAGCAACTCAAGGCGACAGCATGGTTGGGGGCGGGCATGTTGGCGCTCAAATATATCTCGCGGCGCGATCTGATCGAGCGTCTGCCTGAGGTGCTTGAACTATGGTATAGTTTTTGTGATCAGACCTCCGGTCGGGACGATATCCTGACGCTGCTGCGTTACATCGCATTTGCCGGCAAGCATGTGACGCTGCAAGAGATCATTGGCGTGGTGGGTACAACAATCCCCTTGGGAGGTGCGCTCATGGGTACCATTGCCGAAGAATTGATTGAGCAAG
>RSAS01000218.1 GCA_003934145.1 Candidatus Viridilinea halotolerans
GGCCGTTTGTCGGATTGTTGCTCACCGACGCGCCATGGCCATTGATCAGCGCCAGGGAGTCCAACGGACGCTGGAAGAGGGCATCGATGTTGTTCGTCGTCGCGTCCTTCACCACCGCCACGAGATCGGCTTGGGCTGCACTGGCCCGGCGGTTGTAGAACTGGCTGCGGTGAGTAGCCGGGTCGAAGAAACTCACCCGGTAGCTGCCCACCGGCAGACGGGAAAAACTGTAGCGCCCCTCGGCGTCACTCAGCGCAGAGGCCATCGTCAGCCAGCGATCCTCATCACCCGCCAGACGCAACTGCGCCTGCACACGCACGCCGCGCAGCGCCGCGCCCGTCTCGTTTCGCACCTGGCCGGCCAGCGCCCCCAACTCACTCACCAACACAAAATCCTTCGCGGCCACATCGTGCGTCAGCACGAACTCCTGCTGCGGCGGCGCAAAACGCTGCGTCGGCAGCGCCACCAGCGTCACCGAACCCTGGGGCACATTGGTGAGCGTATAGCTACCCGTCGCATCGGTGGTCGCCATCTCGCCACGGGCCGCCAGCGTCACCCCAGCCAGCCCGGCGCCCGCCGCATCAGTCACGCGCCCGCGGATCGTGGCCGTCTGAATGGCGAGCGGATTGCGCGGGATGGTGGCTTCGCCAGACGCATTGCCGCCCCAGCAGTGCAGCGCCCCGCCCTCGGTGAGCGCACAGGTGTGAAAGAAACTTGCGCTGACCTGGCTGACCGTGCCGAGGGCGTCCGGCACGTCCGTCTCGCCAGACGGGTTGTTTCCCCAGCAGTGCAGCGCCCCGCCCGCCGTGATCGCACAGGTGTGACGCCCACCGACGCTGACCTGGCTGACTGCGCCGAGATCGCTAGGCACGTCCGTCTGGCCCTCAACGCTGCGGCCCCTGCAGTGGAGCGTCCCGCCCGCCGTGACGGCACAAGTGTGATCCTCCCTACCGGCGCTGACCTGGCTGACCGCGCCGAGGGCGTCCGGCACGTCCGTCTGGCCATACCAGTTGTGACCCCAGCAGTAGAGCGCCCCGGCCACCGTGATGGCACAGGTGTGAGCCCTTCAAAGGGCTTCACCTGTTATGGGAAGGGCTTCCCAATGCGGTAAAACGCCTCATGGGTGCGTGCCAACACGTAAACTGCATTGGGACGGGCCAAACCGGGGCTGCGTACCGCAAAAAGCGGCAGTTTATCCCCATTTGGTGAAACCCTTTGAGGGTGTGAGCCCTTCCGGCGCTGACCTGGCTGACGACGCCGAGGGCGTCCGGCACGTCCGTCTGGCCAGACCAGTTGTAGCCCCAGCAGTGCAGCGCCCCGGCTTCCGTGATCGCACAGGTGCGAGACCCGACGGCGCTGACCTGGCTGACTGCGCCGAGGGCGTCCGGCACGTCCCGCTGTCCATAGTCATTGCGGCCCCAGCAGTGCAGCGCCCCGCCCGCCGTGATCGCACAGGTGTAAGACGAACCGGCGCTGACCTGGCTAAGCGCGCCGAGGGCGTCCGGTAAGTCCGCCTGGCCATACCGGTTGGCGCCCCAGCAGTGCAACGCCCCGGCCTCCGTGATCGCACAGGTGTGAAAGAAACCGGCGCTGACATGGCTGACCGTGCCGAGTCCTTCCGGCACGTCCGTCTGGCCAGACAAGTTGTTCCCCCAGCAGCGCAGCGCCCCGCCCACCGTGATAGCACAGGTATGATGCCCACCGGCGCTGACCTTGCTGACCATACCGATGGCGTCCGGCACATCAGTCTGGCCATAGTCGTTGCCGCCCCAGCAGTGGAGCGCCCCGCCCGCCGTGATCGCACAGGTGTGAGACTCAAGATTGTAAGGCCCACCACCGGCGCTTGACATCCACTACTCGCCGGTGCTAGTGGATGCGGTGTGAGACTCAAGATTGTAAGGCCCACCACCGGCGCTGACCTGCCTGATCGCGCCGAGTCCTTCCGGCACGTCCGTCTGGCCAGTAACGGTGTCATTCCAACCCGTGTTGCCGCCCCAGCAGTGGAGCGCCCCGCCCGCCGTAATTGCACAGGTGTGAGACCCACCGGCACTGACCTGGCTGACCGCGCCGAGGGCTTCCGGCACGTCCGTTTTGCCAGCCCAGTTGGATCCCCAGCAGTGCAGCGCCCCGCCCGCCGTGATCGCACAGGTGTGATAGTTACCAGCGCTGACCTGGCTGACCGCGCCGAGGTCGTCCGGTACGTTCGCCTGGTTATCCCAGTTTCGGCCCCAGCAGTGCAACGCCCCGGCCTCCGTGATAGCACAGGTGTGAGACTCACCGACGCTGACCTGGCTAACCGCGCCGAGATCAGCAGGTCCCGACCCAAATTCCCCCCAGCAATACAACTGCCCTGCCGCATTGATCACGCAGGTGGTATCCCCCCCCGCCTCAACCACCGGCAAAGCACCCACCGTCGGCGCATCAGTAGCCGCAGCGGGCGGCGCGGGCAGCGCCGCGACGAGCAGCAGGGCGAAGAGCGTCAGAAGGGCGAGCGGGTGGTAGCAGCGACGGAGCATACGAACCTCCTCTGGTTGGGGTGAGAATAGTGAAGTTATTATAGCAGGTGGTGATCATCATGTGAATGAATATGGCATCAAAATGGCGATTGCCTCTTGGTTGGCGGATCCATCAGATGAATGTAGGGGCGTAGCAGCGGCCCATGCGTGCGCTTTCTTTTCATGATCCTTGGGGATGGCCGCTGCTTTCTCATGCGGTGCAACGAAATAAGGTGACATCTTTTGGTGTGTACAGCGTTTTTCGGAGACATCCAAGACCTGGCAGGTGGGGCGCGTGCAGCCGCTGGTGGTACGCCAAAGATACTACCGCGCCCCACCTGCTAGGTCTCATGAGCCATTGGTTACCTCCAAGAGCCTTTCGCGCCCCACATGCTCGGTTCCATGACGAGTCCTTGGCTGCCCCCGAAACCTGCCAGGTGCGCGCCGTTGGATGGGTAGCGGTACGCATGGCGGCTGCACGGCGCGCACCTAGCAGGTCGTTTGTTCGCTTTGACATGGTTCGTGGCAACTTTACAGTTCAACCCTATTCACAGACAGCTTGTACCAGTACCCATGAATGCTTGATGGTGATGCGCTCTTTGGCCCTTACCCCCTCTCCCACAACGTGGGAGAGGGGGCAGGGGGTGAGGGCCATTACGTGGCATCCCACGAGCCTATCCGTAGCTTCAGGAACGAATCGCCATGAATGTGTGGCGGACAATGGAATGGGCCGTTGTTACGCCCCGCAGGTCTTGGGGCGTATAAGCCCAAGACAAGGTTTCAGGGGTCAGGTTTTAGGTGTCAGCCCGAGCGCATCAGAAAGCGGTGCGTGGCACTAAACTGTAAAGTAGCTATGAACCATGCCCAATAGCAAAGAGTTGCGATTCCTTAACGCAACGCAGAGAAAAAACAAAACCACCGTACCTTTTGCCCTCCTCAGACGGTAGAAAGATATACGACGTTTGTCCTGAGGAGGAAGACCCGATGAGTATGCCCCCCGCTGATTTTGATGGTGCCTGGAAGTACGCCCTAGAA
>RSAS01000927.1:0-15824 GCA_003934145.1 Candidatus Viridilinea halotolerans
TTGCAATGCGATTCCAGAAGGGGGCGCACACGTTTTCTGTCCGCCCTTAAACACGAGCCGGGGGGTAGCACATCCTGCGGTTCGGGAATGGCTGCCGTGGGCAGCGCAGCGAGCGCGGCGCAGGCCGCTGTCAGTTCATCGGGGGTGGCTTGCGTGGAGCGGGGGGTGAAGTGCTGATGAACGACCGTGTACTTGTAAAGATCACGGCCTGCTACACCATCAATCGCTATCGGGCCAGAAAAGGTGTTCCCACTCCCAAAGTTCAAGACCGCTTGCTGTTGTGCATCACGCAGCGCAACAACCTCCTTGAGAATCTGCTCAAGCCGCGCATCGCTACGGTCAGCACGGGCATTGATCAACTCAAAAACCCGATTAGCTTGCGCCACCACCACCGGCCCCAATGCCCCACCTGCGAGATGCAACCGCTCCATGTCGGCGCTGATCTGTTGCAGCAGGCGATACTGATCAATGAGCAAATCGCTCTGCGCCCCCTGCTCCTCGGCAATGGCAGCGAGGGCCAGCGGCATGGCATCGAGTTCCTTCAGGAAGGTGGCCAACTCACCGGCAAGCGCCTGGTCGCTGGCAGCAGCGGCATCGAGGCGCTGGGCCAATGCCGCGAGCCATGCCGGATCGGGGTCATCATCGGCAAGGGCAGCTTGCATCCCGTCGGTAGCGAGGTTGCCCACCCAGCCTGCGAGGGCGTTCATGCCCATACTGGTGAACCACTCTACCACCGGGCCAGTGGCCAGCGCCCCCGCGCCCAAGCCAGCGAGTAGTGGAGCGAGGCCCGCTGCACCCAGCAGGCCCACAGTCGCCGCCCCACCCGCCCCAGCGAGCAGCGCGGGCCAACGGGCGCGACCGATGCCGACACGGGCGGTGGTGAGGGGCGGAGCTTCGGCGTCTGGGGGCATGGGTCGCTCCTCAATGACAAGGAAAGAGAAGTGAGCAGATAGGAATTAGGGCTGCTAGGGAAGCGGATGTTGTTGATTACCCCGTTGCTTTGTCACCCTGAGTACGAAATGGCCCGCGGGCCAGTGGCCGGTGAGAAACAAGAATTCTGTCACCCTGAGCGCAGCGAAGGGTCTCTCGTCAGTCGAAAAGAGATGCTTCGCTGCGCTCAGCATGACGGAGGCTTTTGTTTCTCAGGAGCGCAGCGAAGGGTCTCTCATCAGTCGAAAAGAGATGCTTCGCTCCGCTCAGCATGACGGGGGCTTTTGTTTCTCAGGAGCGCAGCGAAGTATCTCTTGGCGTGACGAAGAGAGACCCTTCCCCTTCGCTTCGCTCGAGGGCTTCGGCGCGCTCCTGAGAAACAAACGGTGCGGCGGCGCGGTGGCTCGGCGGCGCGGTGGCTGAGCTTGTCGAAGCCCCGCGCCGCATCCCTCTGCTGGCTTCGGATCCTTCGACAAGCTCAGGGCTCAGCCACCGGAGGGGCGCGGCGCACTCACGCTGTTTCTCACGGGGCCACTGGCCCACGGGCCATTTCGTACTCAGGGTGACAAGGCGAGGCGGGGCGATCCCACAGGGTGAGTTATGCGCTATTGCCCTTTATCGTTCCCGTGATGGACATCCCTAACCTACTGCAAGGTAATGGATCGGAGCGCGCGTATAGTCGGCGAGGGGCTGGCGGGCCTCGCGGTGAAGGTCAATGTCGCGGGCCTTGCCGCCCTTGTAGCCGACATGAATCCAGCCAGCTTTGGGCGTGAGGTGGGTGTGCTGGTGTGCGAGCCAGGCAACATCGCTCGCCCGGCAGCCGGCCCAGTAGCCGAGGGCGAAGAGGGTGGTGCTCCGGGGCGCGCGGTCGCATTCGACGAGCAAGTCGCCAACGATTTACCGGCAACGATCGCAGAACTGCTGTCGCATTTCCCAAGAGCTCTTGGCGGGCGGCGGGGTAGACAGGGCGGGCGCAGTCAGTTTGAACAAAACTTCGTTCGCTGGAGAACGATACCGTCCGCAATTGCGCCCGCCCCCCTGCGTATAATGAACTAGAGAGCCAGAACGTCTAGCCCTTTCCAGGCGCTGACACCGAGCCATGACGGTGAAGATACGTCAATGCTCATCCTGTGCGCAGGCGAGGCCGCATCATTGAAGGAGGCGTCATGTAGTCCATCGTGCTTGTCCATCCCCCCAGAAGATTACGCTACCCATACCACCGGAGAACTACTATGCGAAGTCCACGCCGTACCCTGGCCCTCTTCCTTGGCGGGCTCGCGCTGATCCTGTCCAGCGCCTGTGGCCAGACCGCCGCAGTCCCGACCGCTCAAGTGGAGCCACAGCCAACCCAGACCGCCCGCGTCGTCACTGAGATCGTCACGCAAGTGGTCACCCAGGTGGTGACCGAGGTAGTTGTCGTTACACCCGAGGCAACCCCAACGGCTGCGCCTGATCTTGCGGCAACAGAGGTCGCCGCAGTTGCCGCGCAGGCCACCGCCGATGTTGAACAAACCGCTGCTGCTGTGCCAACGGCAACCGTTCCGCCAACGGCAGCCCCGCAGCCCACGCTGGGCCCCGCCATGGGCCAGATCACCAATGGCGGCAATATGCGCGAAACACCGGGCGGCACGGTGATTGGCCAGGCCTGCCCAGGCGATACGGTGACCTATCTGCACCGCCAGGGTGAGTGGATTACCATTCGCATCGATCATGTCGTAGCCGATTGCGTCCCTGACCGCGTAGCGATGGGCAACATCGGCTGGATTCATCAGAGCCTGGTGACCATGCCCCAAGCCAACATCCCAACCACCACGCCGGCCCCCACGCCCGAGGTTCAGGCCTTCAATCAGGCGCAGACGATTGGCCCTATCCGTGACGCTCTCTCTAATGAGCAGTACTCGACAGAGATTACGCTCATTCAGGTGCGCTGGTCGCGGGGCCGTCGTCTTTCGACCGCTGATCCCGGCAAGGTCTATGCGCTGGCCACGCTACGTGTGAGAAATCTCGGCCCGCATAGCCAGCGTAACGTCAGCACGACAATGTTTAAGGCGCTTGATGTCCGTGGAGCCTTGAATGATGCTGAATCCTACTATGGCGACGACTGTAAGATGGACTGGGTTGACCTGACAGCAGGCGGCGCGATTGAAGGCTGTATCGCCTTTGAGGTGCCAGACAACGGTGCGCTTAGCCTTATCTACGCACCGTACCGGTACGAAAACCTGACGCCCGGGCGCTATTTGTCGTTCACTATTCGGCCCTAAGAGAAGGTTTCAGAAAGAGGCTTCTTACGTTACGCTCTTGGGATGCCACGGATGGCCCTCACCCCCGGCCCCCTTCGGCAAGCGGCCCCTGAGCTTGTCGAAGGGCAGGGCAAGCCTCTCCCACAACGTGGGAGAGGGGCCATGGGGCCAGGGTCTTGGTGTTGCTATGCGGTTCCGGCAAGTATGTAGATCATCGTAAAAACAACGCTGCTGATACGTCATTGGTTTGGGGGCTATGCTATACTCGGTGTTAGCTAAGTCAGAGTTGCTTCTGACAGTGTTCAGCGGGGGTTCGGCGGCCATGCCCCATACGCATGAACGTAAGCCAACGAGCGTGGTTCGTAGTAGGGGCTTTAGCCCCGTAACCAGCCCTTGGACGGCGCTAAAGCGCCTACTACGAGCCGAACCCCCCGCCGATAGGCCCGTTAGTGTACACTCCCCAGCATGAAACGAGTTACCCCATGATTCACATCATCGGTGCCGAAGGTACTGAAGAATTCAATGCCGCACAGCGTTTAGGCGGTCTCATTGTTACGGCTTGGCCCGGTGTTGATACTGATCATGAGGACGATATTCGGATTGTCGCCGGTGCGAAATGCTATGGCCAGACAACGACCGATATTGATCTGGTGATTCTTGTGCTACTTGCCAAGCCCCGGCCTCTTCCGTGTACTGCGCCTGCTAACACTGCGCCAGATGCGGATCCTATCTTTATTCGCTCGCTCTGCCTGACCATCGAATTAAAGAACCACCAGCGCGATAAGGTAATCTTCGACGGCAATCAGGTCACCGTCTTCTATGGAAAACGCCCCCACCAAGCGAGCGAGCAAGCGCAGAGGCAACAGGTGGCGCTACGCAGGTTCTATGAACAACATGGACTGAAGCCGCCATTCGTCACCGACCTGATCTGGCTGCCCAATGTACCAAAAGAGTGCCTTCCCAACGTGATGAGCAATATCATCGGCGCACAGGCGACATGGGGCGACATGCTGCGCTCTGTGGTCGCTTTAGGGAGACCCCGGCCTAAGTGGGTGGCAGGAGTCCGCGAGATTGATGCCTTTTCACACGCAGACGCGGCACAAACGATAGAGATTGTCAATCTGTTGAGTAAACGTCTAGCGCTATCGGAGCTTGATCGGATAAAAGTCGAGCGGATTACGCGGAGACAGAGTGGGCGGCGAGATCAGCAGTATATCGAGAAGATGGGTAAGCAGTTGCTCATTTTTCGCGGCAGAGGGGGCACCGGCAAAACGATGCGTCTGCTGCAACTCGCCTACGATATGTACATGGCGCAGGATGCACGGGTCCTCATTCTGACCTACAACAAGGCGTTGCTCGCCGATCTTCAGCGGCTCTTTGCCCTGATTAACGCAGGCGACGGGGCTACGCCGCGTGCGATCGTCTTCAAGACGGTACACTCCTTTCTTTATCGGATCATCGAGCACCTTGGGGTCACCCGCATGCGCCCCGAACAATTCATCACCCAGCTCGCGCAGCACAAACAGCAGGCGCTGCACCATCTCCGTAAGGCGAACCTCCAGCACCAACGGCCCCTCGACGCGCTGATCGCCGCTGCCCCCGACCATTTTGATTGGGACTATATCTTTGTGGACGAGTCCCAGGACTGGCCTGAGGATGAGCGGGATCTGCTCTTTGCGCTCTACGACTTCCGCCGTTTCGTGGTGGCCGATGGCGTAGACCAGATGGTACGTGGCGCAGAGCACATCAACTGGCGTCAGGTGATTGCGTCCAAAGATTCACAGGTTGTCACCTTCTCGAAATCGCTGCGCCTCAAGGCGGGGCTCTGCCAGTTTGCCCAGGCGTTCGCTCTACACCTCGATCTGCCAAACTGGAATCTTGAGCCAGATAACGACATGTATGGCGGGCGGGTGATCATCCTCGAAGGGCCGTATGACGCTGATCGCAGCTTTCACGACGAGTTGATGCAGGCAGCACAGCACGCACACAATTATCCGATCGACATGCTCTTCTGTGTGCCCCCTGCGCTGGTTGACCGCCGCGATCCTCAAAACGTCCACTCCTCCATCGCGGATCAGTTGCAAGCCTGGGATTGCCATGTGTGGGACGGTGCAGCGAAGCATGTGCGCTCAAGCTATCCCACCCATCTCGATCAGATTCGCATCGTCCAGTACGACTCTTGCCGTGGGCTAGAGGCGTGGACCAGCGTCAATCTTGGCTTTGATGAGCTCTATGACTACAAGCGGTGGCAGTACACGCCACCCGCCCAGGCCACGCTCTTCAGCGATGACGCCCGCGAGGCGCACTACTTCGCAGCACGCTGGCTGATGATCCCGCTCACGCGGGCCATCGACACCCTGGTGATTCAGATACGCTCCCTCGATCACCGTATCGCCCAGGCCCTCAAAGCGGCGGCACAGGAATGCCCCAGCGTTGTGGAGTGGCGGAAATCCTCCCGGTAGCGAACAGCGCACTGCGCCTCACGCCCCGCCGGACGGAAGGGTGCGCGAGGGAACCAGGTTCCCTCGCGCACCCTTCCGGCGCCTTTTGGTCACACCCAATTGGGGTTATGCGCCGTAGGGATGGTTTCGCCTTGCGGCGATTGGCTTTACAGCACAGTGGGGAGGACGCGGAGGGCTACGCCCTCCGCGCCCTCCCCACTGTGCTGGGGGCTCTTTCGGGGGCCATGCCCCAATACCTTTCAGATAAGCACGAGCGTAGACCTCACAGGTCTTTGATGACGGCATCCCAATGCGGCAGGATAGACCTGTGAGGTCTTGTTTGAAAGGTATTGGGCCATGCCTCCGCACCCCCAGCGTGGCAAACGGTAACGTCGCTACGAACCATCCCTTAGCCCTCGCGTGCTGCGTGTTATACCAATTACCGTTGAACAGGCCGCACAGCGCATGATGCCCAAGGGCATTGATATGCGCTATACCCTGCTTGTCACTCGTCACTTGTCACTCATAACTGGTGTTAGCGGCTTTGCCGCCCCTACTCTGCCGCAATCACCACAAAGACCTGAGCGCGCGCCACGCCAGCCTCATTGAAACCCGGGCTGGCGGAGGCGGCAATGGCGCGGATGGGCTGTAGGCGCTCGCGGATTTCGGCATCGGCCATGTCGAATTCAATGAACTTGTCCACGGTTTGGGGCATGTTGACATAGAACATGGCCCCGATTGGGTTGGGGATTTGGCGCGTCGCCGCTTGGTAGCTGCCGTTTTGGCTGATGGGTTGGCTGGGGTTTGCCGCTGCACCCATGGCCTCCTCACCGACCGCGAGCATGAACTCTTCACTGCTGAAGGTTTGGCCCACATAGAATTCGGGCATCACCTCGACGGCCCTCCAGGTCGCGCCACCAGCTTCGCGATCTTCAAAAGAGAAGCCCCCCGCCAAGCCGCCGACGATCTCCAAAGATTGGAGGATGTTCCGCATTCCATTCTCGGCAAGCGTAAGCTGTTCGGGCTTGAGGGCAAAATAGCCCGCCAGCGGCACGCCCGCAGCCGCCCCTGAACCAGGCACAAGCGCTAGGTGGCTTTCACCGTAGAACCAACTGAGCAGATCGTCCTCCAGATTAAAGCCCATCTCACGTTCAAATTCCTCTAACTGCTGCTCGCCGCCGGGCTGATCGCGAATGCCTTGGAGAACCGTATCTTTGAAGCTCGGTGGAATAGTAAAGCTCGAGAAGGCGAGCGCATCGGCGCTGATGCGGCCTACCCGCTCGGCCTGAATCGGATACTCAAACGGAGTCAGTAGGGCGAGACTATTCTCGCTTAGGCGCCCGCGTTCCATACTGGCAATGGCATCGAAGGCGAGGCCGTCGGCGTGGGCGCTGATGGCAAAACCCATCCCGTGCATCGCCGCCACAATCGGACGCTGGTCGGTGCGCTGGCGGGCCAACGTGGGCGGCAGATCGGCGCTACCTTCGTCAAACGCGGCCAGCAACGGCGCATTGGCGATCACCATGTAGCCGAGCCGTTCAGCGGGGAGGGTGTCACGCACCTTCTGGAAGTTGGCATTGGCCTCTAGCGTCGCGTCACCATTGGGATCACGCTGCACGATGGCGCTGATCGTGTCGGCTGAACCCGCAAAGATCACATAGTCGCGCACGAGGGCAAAAGCATCTAGCGCCTCCGCAGCGCCGCCCTGGCGGGCGTAAATGCGCACCCCATCTACCTCGCTCATGGCAAACTGCTGCCCCTGCCCCTCGCGGTGTTGGCGCTGTTTATCCAAAAAAGCCTGCGCTTGGTTATTATCCCGCGACGTGAAGATCAAGATCATCTCGGACTGGAGATCCACATCAGGGCGATCAATGCTGTCCAAATTGGGCAGATCATCAAAATTGACATTGTTAATCGCCCACGCAATCTCGCTACCGAGCCAAGGGGCAATATCCTGCTCAAAATTCACCCCAAGCTCTTCGGCCAACTGATTCGTAAGCGGCTCATCCGCTGCCCCCGGATCGGCATCATCGGGAAACGCCTGGCGCAAACGCAAGATCTGCGGCAGATCGGCCAAACTCGGCGTCACCGCCGCAAAAACGTGCGTATCCGCCGCCAACAGCCGCGGAATCGTATCCGGGCGCTGTGTAAAGTATTGCCAAGCCAAAAAGCCGGCCCCCGCCAGCCCTGAGCCCAACACGAGTAGACCAACAACCAGCATACCGATAATCATGCCGTTGTTGCCGCCGGGTGTGCGGACGGGAATGGTAGGTTCGGTGGTCATGAGGGTCTCCTTTGTTGATAGGCGAGGCGAGGCGAGGAGGCGAAGAGGCGCATCCCGCATCGCGCATCCACGGGATGCATACAGATCCCCCCAAAGTATACTGTGCGTATATGGCAACGACAAGCTACATCTGGTATAAAAATCATTGTTAGCGCGAAAAAGCTTTGGGCTGGCAAAGGGGCGGCCCAGGACTTTTTCGCGCTAAGACATGGTTTCAGACGGGAACGTGGTTCCCGTGCGTCATCCCAACGCAACCAAAAGCGCCTGTTCTCAATTGTACATACCCCTTGTATAATGGGGGCGACGATTGTCGTCATCATGCATAGTAGGAGCAACGGCTATGACCACCCCCGAAAGCACGCCGTCCACTGGGTTAACGTCCGATTCCATCGCTAAGTCCGGTGAAGGTCTGATTCGCCTCTGGGTCGCCGTCTTCACGCTACCCTTCAGCGTCGCCAGTGTGGTCGTCAACACCGCCACCAACGTGGTCAAACGGGCCACGGCCACGCTTGATGGTCAGCCCCTGGCCCCGAGCAACAACGAGTTTGTGAAGGCAACTGGCGATCTGGTTGGCGCAACGGGCAAACTCTACGCGAGCCTCCTGAACGCGGCCATCTCTGGCATCGAAAATGTTTCGCGCCGTTTGGACGAGGTTGCGTCCGACCAGAAGCGCAAGTAGGGTTGCCGGCAATTCAGAAAAGGGGAGGGTGGGTGCGGGAACCTGGTTCCCGCACCCACCCTCCCCTTTTTGATACCGTTAATCGTTTCTTTCTTAAGGGGGGCCTGCGGCCTCTTAAACCCCGTCGGAAGGGGGGATTTTTCGGGGCCATGCCCCAATACGTTTCAAATAAGACCTCACAGGTCTGCCCTGCCACACCGGGATACCGTCATGAAAGACCTGTGAGGTCTACGCTCGTCCTTATTTGAAAGGTATTGGGCCCATGCCCCCGAACCCCCGCCGGAAGGCCCACCAGAGGCTTACGTTCATGCGTATGCGGCGCTGCCCCCTCAAGCCAACCAATCACTCACGCGGGCATGCACACCATCCGCCGCCTCCCACTGGGGCAAATGGCCCACCCCCGGCAGGATGTGGCTCGTTCCGTGAACCAATTGCTGGCTGAGCCAACGGGCCTGCGCCACCGGCACGACGGGGTCGCGTTCGCCGGAGATGAGCAAAACAGGGCATTGAATCTTGGTAACCTCGCTACGAATGTCGCAATGGCGCAGGGTGAGTAGCATGGTGGCGAGATTGCGCAAGCGCGACTGGGCATAGATGGGATGCCAGCGACGTACCGCTTCAGCCGCAACGGGGTTGCGTAGGTAGGCGCTCATGTTGCCGCTGTAGGCGGTGGCGATGCCCCACTGGATGAAACGGAGTGAGAGTTGCGTCAGGCGGTAGTGGAGCCAGTACAAAAAGTAGCTCCCTGGCAACGGCAAGAGGCGCTGGTAGAAACCAAGTGCCCCCGTGAGTGGCCCCCAAACTACTGGCGCAAGGGCGACTACCCGCTCTACGAGGGTGGGCATGCGCGCAGCGGCAGCCAACGCAATCATGCCGCCGGTCGAGTGGCCCACCAGCGTACACGGCCCATCCCCCGCAATCGCTTGGATGGCCCGCAACTCCAGATCAAAGAGATCCTCTTGACTCAGCGAGCGGCAGCTCGGGGCCATGAGCGCCGGGTAGTGCCCCGGTAGATCAAGTGTCACACAGCGCCCTGCATGGCCTAAAAGCTCCAACTCGTGCGACCAGATGGCCCGATTGGCCGAATAGCCATGAATGAAAATGATGGTCTGCGCACCAGCACTATGCTCTTCCCAGGTTAGCGTGTGTCCGGCGTGGTGGAAGTGGTTGATCATAGGGGATAGGGGATAGGGGATAGGGGATAGCCGATAGCCAATAGCCGATAGCTATCACCTATCCGTGTGTACAAAGGCGGAATGCCCATCCGTCAGATGGACGATACATAATCGGACGTGGGCCGCTATTAGGGGGCGCTGCGCTGCGTTATGCTAGGGTACAGCGAGATGGGTAGGTAGGGTGCGCGAGGGAACCAGGTTCCCTCGCGCACCCTACCTACACCCTGATGGAAGGCTCACCCTATGAACACCCAAGCCATTCGCGCCATTGTGCGCAAAGACCTCACCGTGACACTGCGCAACAAGGGGGTGATGATTCCTCTCATTGTGGTGCCACTGCTTATGTTCCTCGTGATACCGACATTGGTCGCGTTGGCCCCCTTGCTCGGCACGGGGCCAGGGTCGCCTTTGGGTGACCTAGAGGCGCTGTTGCTCCAGATGCCGCCGACGCTCCAAGCCGAGTTGTCCGCCTATGCGCCCATACAGCAGATCGTCGTCTTGCCCCTCGTCTACTTTTTGGCTCCAATGTACCTTATTGTACCGCTTATGGTTGCAAGCGTGATCGCCGCCGATAGTTTCGCGGGCGAAAAGGAGCGCAAGACGCTGGAGGCGCTGCTCTATACGCCCACCACCGACCATGAACTGCTCTTGGGGAAGCTGCTGGCCGCGTGGCTGCCCGCCGTGAGTGTCGCGCTAGGCGGCTTCATCGTCTACAGCGTTGTGGTCAACCTGGCTGCATGGCCCATCATGGGCAGCATCTTCTTCCCACCGCTCATGTGGTTCGTACTGGCCCTCTGGGTCGCTCCCGCCGTCGCTGCGCTCGGCCTCGTCGTTACCGTCCTCATCTCCACCCGCGCCCAAGGCTTCCAAGACGCCTACCAGATGGGGGCGCTGGTGGTGTTGCCCATCATCCTGCTCACCGTCGGCCAAGCCTCCGGGGTGATCTACTTCAGCACCACCCTCGTATTACTCCTCGGCGCGATCATCTGGCTCGTGGATGCCATGTTGCTCTGGTGGGGCGGGCAATGGTTCAGCCGGACAGAGATCTTTAGTCGGCTGTGAGGGGGATGGCGGCGGGGGGCGGGGGGCGTGTTCTGGTATTTCACCGCAGAAAACGTAGAGGTACACAGAGGATTCGCTTTAAGGGTCACGCTCTTCTCAGCGGGGAGGATGCGGAGGGCTACGCCCTGCCTCCCCCCCACGAACGGTAAAGCCGATCGCCGCAAGGCGAAACCATCCCTGACAACGCAATAGAGCAAAAGTAACGCTGTCTGGGAGCGAGGGCGTCCCGCCCTCATTGCCCCGCATACGAGGGCGGGACGCCCTCGCTCCCAGGGGGGCTTGTGCCCTCACAGCGTGACTTTTGCGCTACTGCCTAACAACCTTTTTCGTTGCGTGTTGACGACCTCGTCGCCAACACGCAACGAAAAAAGCTCTCCTAACGGAACCCTAACAGAAGGCTTGCGTTCGCCTCACGTTCAGTTTTGTAGTTTTCGTGTGTAATAACAGGTAGTACCCTCATTGTAGTATGTAGCTTCCGTGCGGGTTTTATAAGAATTGAGGGAAAGAACCCTCTCACAAGGCCGTGTGTGAGGAACACTCCTATGACGCAACCTGCCGCCGCCACACTCGCGACCCGCGGGGCCGGGCCTTCGCTGTTCAAGCTCGTTAGCCACCTTCCCGAAAATCGCCGCTGGCGCCGACCAGCCGATGCGCTAATGGTCTTGAGTCGGCAGTTGACCGGCATTACGCCTGAACAAAACCATAATACTGATCTTGCCATTGGCACCCTACGCTTTTCACTCTTCCGCATGCACCAGGCGCGCATTACGCAGATTGCGTCGCTCTGCCGCAGCGTGACGATTTATGGTGAGGCTGACGTTGAGCCACCAACCATCCCCAATGTCCAGTTTGTCCCCGTGGCCCGCGGCGCGGCACTGGCCCAAGAGTGGTTTGTCTTGGTGGATAGCCCGATCTTTTGGGGCGCGCTGATTGCCAATGTCGTAGCCGAGCCGGGGGGTGCCGCCGGGCGTCGTTTGACGTTTGATGGCGTATTGACCACCGATGAGCGCGTCGTCAGCCGCGCCGGGCTGTTGCTCAGCCTTACCCGTGGTTCGCCTGCGCCCATGGTTGCCTCCCGCGATCGTGCCGCCCAAGCCTCCCACTGGGCGCAGATTGCCTTCGAGATGGCCAACCATCCCGAACGCGATCGCCACGATCTCCTGGGTTGTCTCAATGAACTGCCCGATCTGCAGATGCTGCTGCGCGACCGCGAGTTGCCCCAGGATCGTCTCTGTGGCGATGTAGTTGAGGCGCTGCTCTTGCACTACGAGGCGCTCGGTTCGATGCTCTACCACTACGAGGGCGGCCAGTTGCATGCGGTGGCCGCGAGTAGCAACATGGCGATGGCCCCCGCCGCGCCGCAGAGCGCCGCCTTCCAGGTGGTGCAGCAGGGCACCATGGTGTTGCGCCAACTCGCTCCTGGCGATGCCGATCAGGTGCTGATGCCCGAGGCGCAGTCGGTGGTGGCTGTGCCGGTGATGCTTGGCGGCGGCCTGTGGGGTGTCTTGCTCGCTGGTCAGAGTGACCCCGATCCCGCCAGTTCGCCCACCGCCGATGGCGCGGTGGGGCTCGCGACGCTGCTCGCTCGTATCTTAGAACAGCGTGGGGTTGTTGCGGCCAAGCCGGCCAATGGCGCGGCGGCCTTTCCCAGCATGGGCGATGCCCTGGCCGATGCCTTCGGCGCGGCGGCGGGCTTCCCCAGCCCCACCGCGTCTGCCCCGCCGCTCCCGCCCGGCTTTGCGGCCCCGCCCGCGCCGCCTTCTGCCTTCCCGCCACCCCCGCCTGGCTTTGCGGCCCCGCCTGCGCCGCCTTCTGCCTTCCCGCCCCCGCCCTCTTTTGCGGCACCGCCGCCGCCGCCCCCGGCACTGAACCCCGCCCCCGGCGCACAAGCTGCCGCAGGTGGCTTTAGTCTGCCGGGCTGGATGCGCCCCGCTGCGGTTGCGCCCGCTGCGAATGGCGCTACGGCAGCTTCCCCGCCCGCACCGAGCGATGGCCAAACCTATAGCTGGCCGGCGCTGCGCGCCCGCATGATGAGCGCTTTGGTCAATTATGACCAGCAGACCGCCGAGCAGATCTGGCGCGAAACCTGTGCGCTCTATACGCCTGAGTTGATCTGTACCGAGCTCTTGGCCCCCTTGCAGATTGATGTGGGTGATGCCTGGCACCGTGGTGAGGTTTCGGTCGCTTCCGAGCACTTTACGAGCCGTTTTGTGCAGACAAAGTTGCTCAACTTGCTCAATGCGTCGAGTAGCACCACTGGTGGCCCGATGGCGGTGGTGGGCTGTACGCAGGGTGAGTTGCACGAAATCGGCGCGATTATGCTCTCGCTCTTCCTGCGCTGGAGCGGCTTCCAGGTGGTCTACCTGGGGCAGAGCGTGCCCAACTCGACGATTGAGGAGATGATCGAACATCTCCGCCCGCAGATCGTGGCGCTTTCGGCGAGTACGATCAACGCGGCCAACAGCATGGCCGAAGTGGGCAAGATGATCGAAGCCATGAGCGAGCCACACCCGATCTTCCTCTGTGGTGGCATCGCCTTCCAGCAGCGCCCCTCATTGCGTACGCTTATTCCGACGGGAACCTTCCCAACGGGCGACCTGCGTAGTATCGTTAATCAGATCACGAAACTGGTTCACGAGCGGTGGGGCTAGACGGATGCAGCGCCGCTTTCCCACCCTCTTTCGCCCCTTATCCACTGCGCCCGTGTCAGGAGAACGACCATGATCAGCGCCGCGGCCACCTTCTCCCTGCCCGCCCTGCTCGGTCTGCCGGCAGGAACGGGCCATTTGATGAGCATTGAACACGTTCGCGCCCTGACGGCGCTGCTGGTACGCCACCGTCCGACCGACATGGAGGCGTGTTGCTTCGTGGGTGGTTCGATTAGCCCCGAAGATCGCCCCCGCGATACGATTGTCGTCTTCGCGGATGATTTCGGCGGCGCACCCTTTCTGGTGATGGCGGGCCAGCAAGGGGCGTGTGCGCTGCTGAGTTCCTATGAGGGCGCGCAGTGCCGCGTGCGCCTGATCAGCGATCCCGAAATGGTGGATCGCGCCGCACTGGTGATTGCCCAACTGAGCGACCACAACTACCAACTGAGTAGCCTCGTGGAAGCGGAGAATCAGCGCGCCTTCATCGCCCGTATGGCGGCGGCCATTGCGACGGAGATGCGCTTCGGGGCCGATGTCTACCGCGCGTTGATGCCCGACGACTACTTCTGGCCGCTCTTGGCTGCGGCCCTAGCCAATGCTGGCGGCGTCCCCGCGATGCTGGCCAAGCCCGAAGCGCGCCAGATGCTACGTGAACTCGGCGTGAGCCGCGTTTTGGTGGGCATGCTCGATGCCGATCACCAACTTCAGACCGTGGCGGCTGATGGCAACGCCCCGCAGCGCATGGTGGTGCAGCAGGGGGTTGTCGCCAGTGTCATTCGCCGTGGCCGCCCCGGTAGCGCTAATACGCCCGCTGCAAGTGGCCTGGGCGGGGTGGCGGAGTGGGCGGGCAACGAGACGCTTACGATTGTGCCGCTCATCCGCGACGAGCAGGCCTTTGGTTTGTTGCTCGCCACCGGCCAGCGTCCGCTCACCGGGCCAGCCCTCGCTGCGCTTCACGGCTTTGGCACCCTGATTGGCCTTAACCTCAACGGGGCCCCCGCGCCGACGCCGGTGCCAGAGCCGCGCCTGCCCGCAGTGCCCAACGCTGGTGCCATGGTGCCGCGCCCGCCGATGGCCACGAACGCCATGCAGCGTGCCCCCGCGCCACGCAGTACCGTCTCGGCCCCCAGCCTCGCCCGCGAACTCGGCACGCTGGTGGAACACCTCGGCGATGCTGTGCTGCTGGTGGATGCCCAAGGCCGTGTCAATGCCTATACACCCGCCCTGGCGCGCATGCTCAGCATGGGCATGGACGCCCACGGCCAGCCCCTTGTGGCCAGTGGCGGCTCGTGCCTTGCTCCACTGCTCGCCGAGGCGCTCATGGGTGAGCAGATCAAGCGCCATGAGGTGGATTTGCCCAACGGCAACCCCGCGCATGTGAGCGTCACCGAGTTTGCGCAAGGGCTATGGGCCTTTGTGCTGCATCAAGAAGCGACGACGGCCACGAGCACGGCGAGCCCGCAGGAAATTCAGGCGACGGGGGGCAACCTCAATGAGGCCGAACGCAACGAGAGTTTTCTCTCCAACTTTTCCAATATCGTGCGCGTGCCGCTGCGCGAGCTACGCGACCTGATTACCCGCGTCCCTACCCTGGGTGAACTCAACGAGCAACAATCGCGTCTGATTGGCCAAGTCGTTAAGCTGAACAGCGAATTGACGATGCTGGTCAATGATCTGCTGGCGCTGGGCCAGATTCGCCTCGAGTCGAGTGAATACCGCGTCCCCTTACGCCTCGATCTGCTGATCGAAGCGGCGGTGGGCACGCAATACGCCGAATTCGGGCGTCGCGGGCAGCAGGTGAACCTCGAAATCGCCCCGGGGCTCCCACGGGTGTATGGCTCTGAAGAGGGCTTAGGCCGTGCTGTTGCTGCCATGATCGACAACGCAATCAAATATAGCCCCACCGGCGCCCAGATCCGCGTAGCCGCTCACCAGCAGGGCAGCGAGTTGATCGTCACCGTGCAAGACAATGGCGTAGGTATGTTGACCAGCGAAGTCGCCCAAGTCTTCGATCCCTTCTTCCGCGCCGAGAGCAGCGCCCACTTGGGTATTTCGGGGCGCGGCCTGGGGCTGACCATTGCCAAAGCGGTGATCGAACAGCACAACGGGCGCATCTGGGCCGAGAGCGCGCCTAGTCAAGGCAGCACTTTTGGCTTTAGTCTCCCTTGCGATAACGCCGCAGGCGCACGAAGCTAGCGATTCTCTTTTGGCGGCTACGCCCCAGACCCCGCCGGGATGCGGGAGGATGTGAGGGAACCTGGTTCCCTCACGCACCCTGTGCAGACCCCGCCGGGATGTGGGAGGATGTGGGGGAACCTGGTTCCCTCACGCACCCTGTGCAGACCCCGCCGGGATGTGGGAGGAT
>RSAS01000927.1:15924-17845 GCA_003934145.1 Candidatus Viridilinea halotolerans
GTGGGGGAACCTGGTTCCCTCACGCACCCTTCCCATACGTTTTTAGAGGATGTGAGGGAACCAAGTTTCCTCACGCACCCTTCCCATACGTTTTTAGGGGTGAGGCTCCGCATCCCCCCCACCGGAGGTTTCAGGTGTCTGGCTTGCACAGTCACATCACGATTGTCGGCCCAAACCAGCGTTATACTCAATACGCCTCACCTGAGACAACGACAACCCGTAGTAGGAACCAACCATAGGGAGGCATTGTCCTCCCTATGCGCGTCCCATGAGATCAGCAAGGTTCGCTTATGAAATTACGCATTCTGATTATTGGGCTTACCGCCGCCCAAAACCAAGCCCTAAGTACCGAACTGATGGCTGTAGCTCAAGGGGGCACGATTAGTATTAGCACGACACCCTCGGCTACGCCGCTCCATGTTACACGCCAACACCCCGATCTGCTGATTGCGCCCTTGAACAGCGAGAATGTCCACCTCGCCCGGCGCATGTTTGAACGTTCGCCGCGCATGCACATCTTCCTGCTGCACCATCCAGCCACCCCGCTCAGCGAAATAGCAGCCTTGCGCCAAGTGGGATGGGAGGTGGCGAGCAATGATTTGGGCTACACGCGGCTGGCCTACAAGGCGGGGGCGATGCTTGGCCTTTGCCCGGAACATCCACCCGGCGGCGATGATGCAGATATGCGCCCTGCAGCCACCATGGGCGATGTGCAGATCTTATTGGATGTGTTGCGCCGCCAGACCAAAGCCCAACTCGTGCTCTACACCGACCAGATTGGCAACCTTATCACCCATCGCGGTGATTCCGACGAAGTGGACATGACCTCCATCAGTTCACTCATCTCCGGGGGCTTTGCCAACACCATCGAGCTGGGGCGCATGCTGCGCGATCCCGATACGCGCCACTTGACCCTGCTCGAAGGCAAGCATTTTGATATTTACTCCACCAATGTAGGCAATCAGCGTCTGCTCACCCTGATCTTCCCCAAAGCCTTTGTCGAACCGAAACTCGGCTTTGTTTGGCTGCAAATTAGGCGAGCCGCCATCCAACTCAGCCAAATGCGCATCGTCGAAGGCAACCTTGGTCAAATGATGGCCGCTGAACTTAGTAGTTCGCTTGAGAGTGAATTTGATCGGCTCTTTGCCGATAATTTGCATGATGCTTCCGTTGATCGGTAAGTTTGGGGGGTGTTCTCAGGGGCTTCGCCTCTGAGAACACCCCCCAAGGGGGAGTGTTGTGCGGGGGCCAGGCCCCCGTCCCCCCGCCGCACGGGGGGGCTTTGTCGGGGGCTAGGCCCCATGCGCGCATTAACTTAGGCTTGGGGATGCCCCAAAACCCGCTGGTAGTAGGCGCTTTAGCGCCGTCCAAGGGCTGCTTACGGGGCTAAAGCCCCTACTACGAACCACGTTCGTGGGCTTAAGTTAATGCGTATGGGGCCAGGCCCCCGCCCCCCGCCGCACGGGGGGCTTTGTCGGGGGCTAGGCCCCCGCCCCCCCGCCGCACGGGGGGCTTCGTCGGGGGCTAGGCCCCCGTCCCCCCGCCGGAGGGGTTTAAGGGCGGACAGAACATTCGCTCGGCAAGTCACGAATGGATGATGGGGATGCCCTGGATGGCCCTCACCCCCCTACCCTCTCTCCCACGTTGTGGGAGAGGGGGCGAAGATACTGAGATTCTTGGCGTTCCAATGCGGTTCCAGGGTGGGGGCGTACAGATTTTCTGTCCGTCCATGAACGCCGCACGGGGGGGCTTTGTCGGGGGCCTGGCCCCCGCCCCCCCGCCGGAGGGGTTTAAGGGCGGACAGAACATTCGCTCGGCAAGTCACGGATAGGTGATTGGGATGCCACGGATGGCCCTCACCCCCCTACCCCCTCTCCCACGTTGTGGGAGAGGGGGGAAGAGATCGAGATTCCTGGCGTTG
>RSAS01000456.1 GCA_003934145.1 Candidatus Viridilinea halotolerans
ACCACCGTTCAAGTCATTCGTTACGATCCGGAAAAGGCCCAAGCCGCGCATGCTTCACGCGGCACATGGTGGCGCTTTGCCCTCCTCTGGACGCTGCTTGTGCTTGCGCTCAGTGCGGCTTTGGGCTATGCCACTTGGCTCTTTTTGAGTTAAAACGCCGTTTTTATCGTAGGTTGTGGTTCGTAATTGAGGAGCGTAAAATGTTCTACTTTCGTCGCTGGATGGTTCTCCTGGTTCTCCTGATCACTCTACTGACGTTCCATGTGGGTTTGGCCCAAAACAACAACGTCCTTACTGTAACGAAAGTTGATACGAGTGCCTATCCCCAAATCCAGGTGCTGCTGTCTGCTCCGAATGGCGATCTACCCGATCCCAGTACGATCCAAGTAACCGAAGATGGCAATGTGATCGCTGCCGATCAGGTAGAAGCCGAGGAACGTCGCACCGGAGTGGCGGTGGCCGTGCTGGTTGATGCCACGCGCAGTATGCGCGGTCAGGGTATGCCCGGCAGTACCGACCGTATGCAGGATGCCCGCGAGCAGGCTATCGCGATTGCTCAGGCGCTCGATTTTGATACCGATCTGATTAGTATCTTTGCTTTTCACCGTGATGTCGTGACGGTGATGCCGCTTGAGCGCGTTGATGGTGGTGCCGTGGCCAATACGGTCAATACCGCCGAGGTACTTGGCCCCATCCCCGATAAGCCCGGTGGTGCCGCCCGCCGCCCGACGGTTGACGACCTGCTCGCCGATGAGCGCGCCTTCTCGTCCTTCTCGCCTGCGGTCAGTCGGGCGATTGATGAACTCACCAATCCCCAAACGTCTGATACCTACATCCTTGAGATGCTGCCGCGCATGCAGAAGGTGATTGTCATTCTCTCCGATGGCTGCGATGATACGCTTGATGCGCCCGGCACTGCTACTTGCACTATTCCACTTGACGTACAGACCAAGCTCCAGGATGTCATTCGTGAGGGTAATCTGTCCATCTTTAGCGTTGGATTGGGTAGCACGAATGCCAATCAGTCCAACCCGCGCCCCCCGCTTCAGGCTGATGCGGGCTTCCGCTATGCCTCGCGCTTTGAGTTACTCCAGCTCTATGCCCAACAGGTGCCCAATAGCCACTTCTTCCCCCTCTTTACCAACGATCCCAATCAAGCTGATGCGCTCCGTGAAAGCTTTCGCAGCGAAATCCTTGAGGCGATGGTCAATCGTGGCGATCAG
Organism: Candidatus Viridilinea halotolerans; assembly: GCA_003934145.1. Classification (GTDB taxonomy): domain Bacteria; phylum Chloroflexota; class Chloroflexia; order Chloroflexales; family Chloroflexaceae; genus Viridilinea; species Viridilinea halotolerans. The sequence goes on from RSAS01000456.1 coordinate 1,224, forward strand.
GTGATCGTGCGTTACACGTCGCAGGTGGGTAGCGCCGGACAGCAGCGCCGCATCCAGATCAATGATGCCACCCGCCAAGTGCGTACCCAGTTTGAAGAGCCGCGCATCCCCCCCTCCGTGACGATTATCGGTGAACAGCGCGGCGATCAGTTGCTCATTCGCCCAGAGACGCTCTACTCCCAAGCTCCGCTCGCCCGCGTGGACTACTATATTGATGGCAATACCGTGCCGATCCCCGGCGATCCGCCCATGTTTGCCCTCGATCTGAGCCACGTTGAACCCGGTGCGCGGCGTATTAGTCTGGAGGCGACCGACCAGCGCGGCGATCGTTCGGTACGTAGCCAAGAGCTCCCGGTGGATGTGCCGGTGCCGCCGACGCCGGTTCCCTCGTCGATCTTCTCGCCAGGCACGCCCGATCGCGAACTTACCTTCGTCGAGGCGATGAACCTCTTTCTCTTCAACAACATTATTTCGCTGATTACGCTGTTCATTGTGATTGTGTTGGCGGTTTTTGTTCTCATCAATCCGCGTGGCCGCGCTGCAGCGGTGCAGGTTGGCTCGCGGGTGACGGGTGTTATTCAGCGTATGACCCGCCCTATTTCGGCTACTTCCAGCATTGGTGCTGCTGCTGATTTTGTATTGGTGGTACGCCAAGGTGGTACTATAGGGGCGGAGTATCCGTTGCCTAATCTTAACACCTATATTGGTGCCGATCCTAGTTTGGTGGATATTGTCTTGAGCGATCCCCATGTCTCCGGACGGCACGCCTCGGTCAACCGCGAAGGCGATGATCTCTTTGTGACCGACCTGGGGAGTACCAATGGCACCCTAGTCAATCGTCAACAGTTGCCGCCCAATACGCGCGTGCCGCTTCAGGTGAAGGATATGTTGACGATTGGCGGGATGACGATGGAGTGTGTGTGGCGCGGGGCGGCTGCGCAAGGTCCGGCAGTCGAGCCCTCAAGCGTGGCCCAACAGCCGACGGTGGCGTACCAGCCTGGACAGAATAATGGGAACAACTAAATGGGCACCACCTATCCACGCGGAACAATAATTGGCCCCTACGAGATTGTGTCGCTCATGCCGAGCGGCAAAGGGGGCATGGGCGCGGTCTACCTCGCCCGCCCCCGCCCCAAGTATGCCGCTGGGAGTCCGCCGCTTGTTGCGCTCAAGATGGCCTATGGTTCCCACAACGATTTCCTTAAGTATGAGATCGAACATATGGAGCGGATGAGCCATCCCAATATTCTGCGGGTGCTGCCCATTCCCTATGTCGGAACCAACCATGGCCGTCCGGTTTTTATTGCCAAGGCCGAACCGGATAACCCCAAGTCGCCCTTCTACATTGTGGTGGAGTATATGCGCGGCGGCTCGATTGAGCAGTTGCTCAAGCAGCGCAAGCGCCTTACCCCTTCCGAAGCGGTCGAGATTGCCAGCCAAGTTGCCGCCGGCCTCGAACACATCCATAGCTACAATGTCATCCATCTCGACATCAAAGATAGCAATATCCTCCTACGCAAACCGCTCTCGCGTTTTGGTGCCCACAAGCCCGAGGTGGTAATCTCCGACTTTGGGATCTCGTGGTCTACCGACCGCCGTCAACTCGCTACGGTCTACGGCAGCCAGTTCTATACCGCGCCCGAACGCGCCGCCGGCGGCCCCCCCCATCCGCAGAATGACATCTTCTCGCTGGGGGCGCTGCTCTACGAGATGCTGGTGGGGCGGCCTCCCTTTACGAGCGTGGTTGTTCCTGGTACGCAGATCATGGAACATTCACGCCCCTCGGTACTCAACCCGCAGGTCTCGCCCGATCTCGAACGGGTGATCATGAAGGCGCTGGCGACCGAACCGGCCTATCGTTACCAAAACATCCAGCAATTCCAGGCCGATCTAGCGAACCTGCCCAAGATCACCCGCCCGGGCCGCGTGCGCCTGCCCCTGCTCCAAGGGACGCGCGAATACCTTATTATTGGCCTGAGCAGCGTCGCGGTGTTACTCTTGGCGCTCATTCTCACCGTCGTCTCGCTGAACGCAAGCATCGCTGAGTTGGAAGAGGGGCATGTTGCCACCACTAGCACCGCCGTGGTTATGCCCACCGCCACTGCTGCCAATCTGAACGTTCTGGAGGTGGAAGCCTCGGCGACGGTGAGCATTCCTGATCCACCCACCGCCACCCCTGCCGCCGGTCGCCCCACCAGCACCAGCATCAGCGGTGGCCCGTCCTCGGTCGACTCCGCCACCGCGCCTGGTTCACGCGCCACCAGCACCACGATCCCACCGACCAACACCGCCGCGCCCACGCCC
>RSAS01000485.1 GCA_003934145.1 Candidatus Viridilinea halotolerans
TACGTGCCAAGCGGAACCTATCGCATTGGCGGATGGGAGGAGGGAGAGCCAGCAGCCGATCTTACCCTACCAGCCTTCTGGATCGCCCGCCTGCCGATTACGGTAGCACAATTCGCCCGCTTCGTGGCCGAGGGCTACCGCGATGATAGTTACTGGACGGTCAATGGACTAAAGTGGCGTGGCGAGCGCACAGCGCCATATGAGTGGGGCGATCCACGCTTCAGTGCAGCAAACCAGCCAGTGGTGAGCGTGACTTGGTACGAAGCGACCGCCTTTTGCGCGTGGCTGAGTAGCCAATTGCCTGATTACACCCTGGGTCTGCCGAGTGAGGCGGAATGGGAAGCGGCGGCGGCGTTTACCGGTCCGGAAGCGCGTCGGGCGTATCCTTGGGGAGATGACGCACCCACCCCGGAGCATGCGGTCTATGGCGCTTGGCAGATCAATGCCCCCGCCCCCGTGGGCCTCTGCCCGGCGGGCATGTCCGCTTGTGGGGCACTTGATCTCGCTGGCAATGTCTGGGAGCGGGCGAGCAGTAGCGACAAAGCATACCCTGAGGGGGCGGCTGTGTTGGCAAAAGACTTTATAGAAGATGATTTCGATGTACCTCTTCGGGGAGGCTCATGGTGGAATGATAGCACGTATATTCGCTGCAGGGCGCGGGGCCGCTACCATCCCGGCGGTCTCCTCAACGACGGGGGTTTTCGGGTTGTTCTCTCCCCTCGCTCGCACAAACGTCCTGTTTCCTGAATCCTTCTTGGCTTGACTCGCTTGTAAAGCGTTTTTCGTCGCAGATCGGGAGGGAGGGGTCTGGGGAAGGGCTTCCCTCCCCATCGCTGTGCGTTCCCTGAGCTTGTCGAAGAAGCATGTGCGGATCGCGATTTTTTTGAGGGGGGTGTTCCTGTCTTCACGGGGAAGGGCGTAGCAGCGGCCTTTGGTTCGCGGTATGGGCATGGTTCCCTGGGGGCCGCTGCTACGCCCCTACGTTGCGGTGCGATGGGTGCATTGTCCTCAAGGCACTCATGAAAACTCGTGTACGCTTCATCCTTCATCCTTCATCCTTCACAAAGGAGTCCCTTATGCCCGACCCAACCATCCAACGTCTTCGCGACGAGATCGCGCAGCTTGAGCAAGCTATCCCGACGTTAGCCGCTATGCCGCTGGTTCGAGCATCCTTGCAGCAGCAGCGTGATGCGAAGATGGCGGAGTTGGCCCGCTTGGAACGGGCAGCCCTTGGGATCGGTAGCATGGTAGATCAGTCTGGCCAAACGGGTGGGGTGAGTGCTGGTACGGGCAATCAGTTCACCGGGCCAACCCACATCGGTGATCGGTTCAAAGGGAGTAAGATCAGCGGCCCGGTCATCGGGAATGTGCAGAGTGGGCGTGATACCCCCATCGCTGGTGGTGACCAGACGATCATCCAGCGCAGTGGCGAACCTGTTGCGCCCACGCCCCCTGCGTCGCCGGTGTCAGCCGTTGCTCCGCGCACGCCCATTGCCGACCCCACGCTCAGTGCTGATGGCATCCACTTCAGCTTTGGCCATGCATTGGTGATTGGCGTGGGGCAGTATCGCGATCCTGGCATCCCCAATGTTGCTACCACCGCCAATGATGCCCGTGTGCTTGGGGCGCTCTTGCGCGACCCGCAGGCGGCGGCCTATCCCGACGCGCAGGTGCGGGTGCTGGTGGATGCCAAAGCGACACGCACCAGTATCACTGCTGCGCTGAGTGAATTGGCGCAGCGTGCGGTTGGTGGCACGGCGCTGATCTTTTTTGCGGGCCACGGTGAAGCGGTGGATGGGAGCTACTGCCTGCTCCCTTCTGATGCCGACGTGCATCGCCTTGCTGCGACGAGCATTGATGCGGCGCTCTTCCACCAACTCGTGGCGGAGGTGCGTAGCCAGGCCAAACGGCTCGTAGTATTGCTCAACTGCTGCCACGCCGGCGGCGTGGGTGATGCGGTGCTGGATGCCAGTGGCGCACTGCTCAGCGGCAGCGCTCCACCCACCGACTTCTACCGGCCATTGGCAGTCGGGAGCGGCCAGGTGGTCATCTCCTCTTCGCGTCCGGCGCAAAAAGCGGGCGCACGCTCCCACGCCAACCCGCAGCACACCACCTTCGGCACCCACCTGCTCGCTGCGCTGCGCGGGAATGTGCCAGGGGATGGGCCTGCCGTTCGCGTCTTCGAGCTCTTCGCGGCACTGTGCGCCAGCGTACCCGCCGATGCGCGTCACATCAACTATCAGGGCGCACCGCTGCAACAAGAGCCACTCTTCTACGCCAGCCAACTCGACGACAACCTGGCCGTCGCGCTGCGCCCAGGCTGGCAAGGCGGCACCCTCAGCAGCGACGTGCAGCACCAAGCCCATCGCCTCGTCGAACTGGAATTGCAGATGGAGCGCACGAATTCTGATCCGGTGCTTCGTGGCGAGCGTGACGCGCTGTTGCGGGCGTTGGGGGTGGCGTAGCGAGGTTCATTCGTCTGTGAAGTGTTCTGGTACTTCACTGCAGAGGTCGCGGAGGTGCGCAGAGAGCTTTTTGGGCCGCTCTGCTGGATCACAAAAACACCCTCTGCGTACCTCTGCGTACTCTGCGGTGAAATGAGATGCGAGAAGGCTTTTTGACCCGTTGCTAAATCACAAAAACACCCTCTGTGTACCTCTGCGTACTCTGTGGTAAAATGAGATGCGGGAAGGCTTTTTGGGCCGCTGCTGGATCACAAAAACATTCTCTGCGTACCTCTGCGTACTCTGCGGTGAAATGAGGCACTATGTCATCACCAAATAGCCATGAAGAGTCCCAACGCGCTGCGCTCCTCGCCGAGATTGCTGAATTGCAAGAAGAGCTTGCCGCAACGCAGCGTCCGCGTACTCGTGCGAGCCTTGAAGCTGACATTGCCGAGTTACAAGCTCAACTCGCTGCATTGGATGCCGGGGAAACGCCGCCGCCACCCACCGCGCCGCTGGATCAATCTGGCCAAAGCGGCGGGACGAGCCTCGGGGCCAACAACACCCTCCAAGGGCCGACGTACATCGGTGATGCAGTCGCCCGTGATAAGCTTGAGCAGTGGGTTGACTCTGTTCAAGCAGCACGCGATGCTTTTGTCGCGGCACAGCAGACGATCAACATCTATGCGTCCGAGGATGCGCCGGTCGCGCCCCTGTTGCGCACCTACCTCACGGAAGATGGAGATATTATAAATTTATCGATTACTATTCCACCAACAAATGCTGTTGCAAGCACTGCTCTTTCGCATCTGCGTCCTCCCATTAGAGATTTCGTAGGTCGTCTTGAAGAAGTAGAAGTACTTGCAAATATGTTGTTAAGCGAAGTTGCGCAGGGATCTGTCACTGCCATTACAGGTGTCAGAGGAATGGGAGGCGTTGGTAAAAGCGAACTGGCTTTTGCCGTAGCTTGGAAGCTAAAGAATGATTTTCCAGATGGACAAATAATAGTCGAGCTTAGAGGAGCGTATCCGTTCAGGCCCCCCCGAAGAAAAATGGTCTCCGTTCAGGCCCCCCCGAA
>RSAS01000329.1:0-1074 GCA_003934145.1 Candidatus Viridilinea halotolerans
AACAGAGGAACAGAGGAACAGAGGAACAGAGGAACAGAGGAACAGAGGAACAGAAGCGCAGAGGAACAGAGGAACAGAAGCGCAGAAGCGCAGAGGAACAGAGGAACAGAAGCGCAGAAGCGCAGAAGCGCAGAGGAACAGAGGAACAGAGGAACAGAAGCGCAGAGGAACAGAAGCGCAGAGGAACAGAAGCGCAGAAGCGCAGAAGCGCAGAAGCGCAGAAGCGCCAGAAGCGCAGAAGCGCAGTTGTGCGAAAAAGCTCTGGGCCGCGCCGCTTGGCTTCGACAAGCTCAGCCAGCGGCGCGGTGGCGCGGTGGCGCGGTGGCGCGGTGGCTGAGCCTGCCGAAGCCAGCTTGTCGAAGCCCCCGCGCCGCCGCCTGTTAGCCCAAGGCTTTTTCGTGCTAGCAAAATTCTTCGAAAAACATTGGCCCATGGGCATAGTGTCGCCCACGGCTTCACTTCAATCAACGCGCAGCTAGGCGAGTTTCGCGCAGGATGCGCGGGAACCAAGTTCCCGTGCGCATCCTTACGTCAACCAAAAAGACGCCGCAACTGCGCCCGCAAGCGTGCCAACAATTCCCCACCGTGAAACGGGCGCAAGATGTAATCATCAGCCCCCTGATCAAGCGTGTATACCGCTAGTTTACTGTTGCGCGTTGGGCCAATCACTACCAGTGGGCATTGACATGCGGTTCGTAGCCGGGGTAGCCATGTCAAGTCATCCTCACGCAACGCATCAAACAGTAACAGATCAACCTGCTGCCCCAGCGCATCTGTGAATGCCGACCAACCCGTCGCTTGTTCTACCGCATAGCCCGCTTCAGCCAACAATTCAACGATAATTGTATCGTTTTTTTGAGAAAAATTTACAACCAACACAGTAGTCAAAAAAACCTCTATTATGCACTATTATGTGTTGCGTTGGGGATGCTTTTTTCGGTGGGGCCGTGCCCCACGCCCCGCCGAACCGCAGGAGCATGCGCGGGAACCTGGTTCCCGCGCGCACCCTGCCCCGATGCCTTTTTTCGGTGGGGCCGTGCCCCACGCCCCGCCGAACCGCAGGAGCATGCGCGG
>RSAS01000329.1:1174-3519 GCA_003934145.1 Candidatus Viridilinea halotolerans
GAACCTGGTTCCCGCGCGCACCCTGCCTATAATCACTGTACAATACGATCCAAAATCGTTCCATCCGGCCCAATCAGAGCCAACTCGAAGGCCGCTTGGCCCACCGCATGGGTCGAACAGCTCAAGCAGGGATCGTAGGCTCTGATGCCCGCCTCCACGCGGTTGAGCAATGCGTGATCCAGGCGATCACTGCGCAGATAACGGGCGGCAATCTGCGCTATGGTGCGGTTCATGGCCAAGTTGTTCTGGCCCGTGGCAATAATCAGGTTCACGTAGGTAATCAGGCCGTCGCCGTCCACTTTGTAGTGGTGAAAGAGCGTACCGCGTGGTGCTTCGCTGCATCCCACCGCCTCGTAGCGGTTCACGCCTGCGTCGGCGCGAAGCTGTTTGGCATCCAATTCGCCCTCGGCCAAAAGTTCACCAATACGCTCCAACCCGGCCAGAATCTCGATCAGGCGAGCGTAGTGGTAGTAGAAACTGGCGGTCACCGGGCCGCCACCAGCGCGCTGGCGCATTTCGGCCAACTCAGCATCGGCCAGCGGCGTGCCCATCATGCGACAGACATTCAGCCGCGCCAACGGCCCGACGCGATACATGCCCTCGGGGTAGCCGTGTGGCACGTAATAAGGAAACTTCAGGTAACTCCAGGATTCCGAGGCCTCGCCAAAGAGATCGCTATAGGCATCGGGCGGCAGATCGTCGGCCAGAATATGTCCTTGGGAGTCCATCACGCGCAAATGGCCACCGTGGTGTTCCCAACTGCCATCGGGCGCAACCATGCCCATAAAGAGGCTCGCAAAACGCCCGTAACTCGCCACTTCGGCGCTCATGGGTTCCAACAAATCCTTAAAGCGCCCCAATGCCTCCTGAGTGGTCGCCAACATTTCCGGCAACCGGGCGCTAAAGGCTGCCCGCGTCGTCGTATCAAGACCACTGCGTACGCCGCCAGGGACAGCCCACGCCGGGTGGATTTTGCGTCCGCCCAGCGCTTCGATCAGATCCTGGCCAAACTGTCGTAGCCGGATGCCTTTACGCACCAAGGCGGGGGCTTGCGCCGCCAGCCCCAACACATTGCGCTGGCCCGGCTCGGTCGCAATGTCCATGAAGAGATCCGGCCCGCTAAGGTGAAAAAAACTCAACGCATGCGATTGCACGATCTGTGCCAAGTTCATCAAACGGCGCAATTGCTCAGCCGCCGGCGGAATTGCCACGGCCAGCAGGCCATCACCCGTGCGCGCCGAGGCCAAAATATGGCTCACCGGGCAAATGCCACAGATGCGCGCCGTAATCGCGGGCATCTCCCAGAAGGGCCGCCCCACACAAAACTGCTCGAAGCCGCGAAACTCGGTAACGTGAAAACGCGCCGAATGCACTTCGCCCACGTCATCAAGGTAAATACTGATCTTTGCATGGCCCTCGATGCGGGTCACGGGATCAATGATAATCGTTTTGCTCACTGCTCGCTCCCTTTGCGCATAGGACGGTTTTTTAACGCAAAGGCGCGAAGGCGCAAGGCTTCCAGCGCAGGTGCGCTAACTCTTTGCGGCTTTGCGCCTTTGCGTGAGCTTACGGTTAGTTCAACCAAAACGCACCGCCTCGTTGGGTACCTCGCCCGCCAAGAGGGTCTCGATCAGCCCTCTGATGCGCGCCGCCGACGGCGGGCAACCGGGAAGAAAGAGATCCACCGTCACGACGGCATGCAGAGGCAGCACACGATCCAGCAGCACCGGCACAATCCCTGGTGCATCCGGCAGCACCGCTCGCGGGTCGCCATGGGTGATATAAACCTCCTGCAATACGTCACGTGCCGCCCCCAACGGGTTGCGCAGCGCCGTCACATTGCCCGTGACGGCACAATCGCCCAAGGCTACCACCATCTTGCTGTTGCGGCGCAACATATGCGCCAATTCCAGATGCTCGTCGTTGGCGATCGCCCCTTCGACCAACGCAAGATCCACTCCTGCTGGAAAGATCTTCACGTCAGCAATGGGACTATAAACCAGATCGGCCACCGCTGCCAACTCCAGCAGCCATTCGTCCATGTCGAGCAGCGACATGTGGCAACCTGAACAGCCTCCGAGCCAGACGGTTGCGAGTTTGAGTCGTTCCATTGGTTTTTCTTTTTTTTCGTTGCGGGTTGGCGGCTTGCGCCGCCAACCCGCAACGGGAGTGCGATCTTTGGGGGCCTGCGGCCCCTAAAACCCCGCTGGAAGGGGAATTTTTTCGGGGGCCAAGCCCCCGTACCCCCGCCGGAGGGCCCGTTAGGGGCTACGCGCCCCTTGCGCATGAACTTTGGGGGCCTGCGGCCCCTAAAACCCCGCTGGAAGGGGAATTTTTTCGGGGGC
>RSAS01000430.1 GCA_003934145.1 Candidatus Viridilinea halotolerans
GCATTGATCTGCTGGTATTGAGCATTGAGGATGTTGCAGGCGATGAAGCACTGCTGGCCCATTACGCCGCCGCGTGCCCGTTGGTGGTGGCGACGCGCGGGGTGTGCGGGGCCACCCTCTACCGGCAGGGGCAGAGCGTGCAGATCGGTGCGTATTCGGCCAATGAGCAAGATCCCACAGGTGCGGGAGATGTCTTTGCGGCCACCATGCTTATCCTGCTGTACGAGACGGGCGACGCACTGCGGGCCGCCGCTGGCGCAAGTTTGGCCGCCGCGCTTGCTGTGGAAGGGCCTGGGCTGGGGGCGCTTGGCGGGGTGGGCAGCAGTGATGGATGAGGGGTGAGGCGTGACTTTTGCGCTGCTTCTCTTTTTACCTAAAACAAATTCTTCAACAACTTCACCGGCGTACTCAAAAACGAACGCACATGGCGTCGCGTTGCATCCGGCGTCTCAAATTGGGGCCAGTGGCCCGCTTTCGGCAAGATGCGCAGTTGCGCAGCGGGCCATTTATCGGCGACAAGACTGGCATCGCGCAGCGGAACCGTGTTGTCCTCCATGCCCCAGATTACCAGCGCGGGGATGCTGATCTTGCCCAGGCACTCACTCAGATCATTCTCGCGCATGGCCCAGAAACACTCGGAGCGCACCCGTCCCTGGCCCGGTCGTCGCGCATCGGCGCGCAGGCGCAGGTAATCGGCTTCGGCGATGTCGCTGCGCTCGGCGAAGGAGGCGGGCTTCATCAGGCCATCCGTTACCCGTAGCATCGATGGTTCAAGGTAGGAGAGCATGCGCCCCGCGACGCTGATGCGCTCGAGCATGGTGATGGGCAAAATAAAGGCGTTGATCCATGCCGAGAGCCGTCCGCTGATGGTGGGGCAGAGCAGGGCGATACGTTCGATTCCTTCAGGATGACGCAATGCCAGCGTCAGCGCGATCATGCCGCCCATTGAGTGGCCCACCACCATCGCCGGGATGCCCGGGCTGATCTGGGCGATCAGTTCGGCCATGAGATCGGCGTAGGCCGGGATGCTGGCCCGTTGACGCAGCCGTGGCGATTCGCCAAAGCCCGGCAGATCCACGGCGACGCAGCGGTAGCGTTCGCTCAGCGTCGGGATGAGCGGCGAGAGCGCATACCACGAGCTCGACCAGCCGTGAATGAGCAGCAACAGACGCCCCCGCGCTGGCCCACACATGCGCACCACCAGTCGCTGCCCGGCGATCTCGATCTCGGTGCGCACCGGCGTCCTGCTTGTTGCTGCGCCGTTGGCTTCTACGCCCGCACGCAGCAACCGCGCCTTTTCTTGCAACTCGGCAAAGTAGGGCGAGTTGGTGATCGCTGCGACTTCACGCTGCTGCTTCACTTGGTCAATCTCGATGCGCAGATCGGCGATCTCTTGGCGTAACTGCTGCTCGCGAGCGTAGGCCGAGAGCGCGGCGGCGGCGAGCGTGCCAAGCGATTCAAGCATCTGCGCCGCGATGGGGTCGAAAGCAACAACACTGCCCTGCTCATCGAGCGCGTTGATCAACTGCAAAACACCAATCACATGGCCGAGGCCGTCCTTCAGCGGGATGTTCAAGACCGACGTGGTGCGATAGCCCGTGCGCGCATCAAAATCGCGGGTACCTGAAAAATCGTAGCCCTCGGCGGCGTAGGCATCGGCAATCGTGATCGTCTTGCCCTCCAGCGCCGTATGGGTCACCACATAGTTAAAGAGTGGCGCACCAGTCTGTTCGTCGTAGAGGCGTAGCGGTGCAAACGGAATATCCTTGCCCGTTGCGCCGCCCATCGCAATATTCAGCGAACGATTGTGCGCAATCACAAAACGCAGTCGGTCGCCATCGCGCAAGTAGAGCGTACTGCCATCGGCGCGGCAGAGGTCTTGCGCCTGCAGGACGATGCGTTCCAGCAGTTGATTGAAATCCTTCTCGACGCTGAGCGCGACGCCAAGCGGAATGACGACATGCAGCAGATCATCGGCGCGCCGCCGTTCGGCCTCAATACGCCGCACATAGCCTAGCTCCAACTCGCGCAGGTGTTGTTTATGCAAACAAGCACCAATGCGGGCGCGTAGCAAAATCGGATCGAAGGGCTTCGGCAGATAATCATCGGCCCCCAGTTCAATCGCCCGAATAATACTGGCGTGATCGGCATGGGCCGAAAGCACAATTACGGCGATATGTTGCAACCCCGGGTCGGCCTTGAGAGCGGCCAAAACCGCAAAGCCATCCATTACGGGCATCATCAGATCGAGCAGAATCAACGCAAAAGGTTGGCTGCTGACGTGTTCAAGCGCCTCACGCCCATTTGCGGCGTGGCTGGTGGTATGGCCCAAACGCCGGATCTGACGATCCAAAAGATCGCGGTTGAGTTCATTGTCGTCCACGATCAAAATCGCGGCACCGGGCTGCTGTGTCGTCAGCGGGGACGCTTGAGCGGCATACTCTTCGTTTTCAGCGATCAGATTCGCCTCAAGATCGGCAGCAGCGGCCAACTCGCCCAAGCGAGTAGCGGCGACCGCGATCTTCTCAATATCGGGCAAAAAATGGGCCGGCCCGACCGTCGCGGCATAGCGCGCCAGCGTGGCGCAGGTCTGACGAATCGCCGCCAGCGAAGGCGCCAAAAGGGAGGGTAAATCGGCCAAGCCCTCAGGCGACGGATTATTTGCCAACTCTTCAATCACCGTCAGCGCAATGCGCCCGGTCGCAATCAGATCATCAAACGCGACAAACGGCCCTGGCTCTTCAAGATCTTCCACCTCATCGCGAAGCATCTCGGCAAAACCAATAATATGGTTGAGCGGCGTGCGCAGGCTATGGCGCAACGCCCGCGTCGTGGTGGCCATCTCACTGCCACTATCTGGATTGAGAGCGCTACTGTTATGCTGCATCATGCTCTTCTGGGAGTAGGCTTACGTCCGCTACACAAGCATGAACGCGAAAGTCTGCGGGTATTATACAACGCATGGTGGCGGGCGAACGTTGTTCGCCCGCCACCGTGCAGAATTTTTGCCACTTCGCCTACGGCGGGGGTTTGAGGGCGGCGTAGCCGCTCACAAATATTTTTTCGTGAGGGGGCGCGGGGGAGGCACCGCCTCCCCCGCAAACCTGATTACGCCGTGTTGGCGGCTACGCCGCCAACACGGAACAACAAGAACAGACTCAACCCCAGCGTCAAACCCAAAGCTACCCAAAAGACAAAAGCAAAAGGCACCGCCGCAGTGAGTGGCGGATGGTAACCCAAGCCATAATCAATGGCGACGGAGAGCAGAAACCAGGCGCTGAGCGCAAGGCGCACGGGTAGGCGTAACGGCCCCACACGCAACGCCAAGAGCAACCCTTCGCAGGTCAAGCCGATGTGGGCCACAAAGAGCATCACTTCCAGCGGCCAAAAACCCGCTACCCAGCCGACTTGCGCCCAGTGGTACAACCAGAAGGCGACGGTCCAAAGGCCATACTTCACACAGGCAAAGGCGGCGAAGGCGTTGAACCAGTTCCACTGCTGCCCATAATAGAGCCCCACAAAAGCCACGGTAGCATAGAGCGCCGCCGCAGGACAATCGGGAATGAAGGGCCACGCCCAGAACGGTGCCGCCGCCAGTTGCGGCCCATACCAGATCCAGCCCCCCCAGATCACCCCCACCACATTGGCAGCCATACAGCCCCAAAAGAGCAACGGGTAGCGCAGGATGAGTTTGAGGATGGTGTGGAGGCTGAGATAGTCACTGCTCTTGCTTGCGTAGGTCATTATAGATTTGTTCTAGCAATACAGTTAGATACTGTTTCTGGAACCTCCAAGATGGTGGGTGGGGTTTTAGGGGAGGGCTTCGCCCTCCCCTAGCCCCTCCCCCACGAGGGGGGAGGGGAGCTTTGGCGCAACACAATCACGTAGCGAGCCACCACCTCCCCCCTCCCCCCTTGTGGGGGAGGGGGGCCGGGGGGGGTGGGGGGAAAAAGGCATTGGGACGCCATCCAGCGAAAAACTGTATACCTGAAAGCCCTAGCCCCTCCCCACCAAAGTGCTGCGATGGGGTATTGTGCCTGCTTCCCTCCTCAGCGCAGTACGCGCACCGGCACGCCCCCCGCAAATGCGCCGGGCGGGATGTCGCGGTTGACGAGGCTCATTGCAGAGACGGTGGCCCCTGCGCCGATGACGACGCCGGGCAGGATGGTGCAGTTCGCGCCAATCGTCACGTCGCGCTCGATGACGACCGGCCCGCGCCGCCATTCGTGGCGCGTGAATTCGTGGCAGAGAAGGGTGGATTGATACCCAATGACACAGTTGGCCCCCAAACGAATATCTTGGGGGAAGAAGATGTCGAGCATTACCATCAACCCTACGGCGACACAGGGGCCGACCTGCATGCCGAGCCGGCGGTAGAGCATGTTCTTGAGTGGCAGGAAGGGAATGTAGCGCGCCAATTGGATGATGGCAGCATTGCGGGCGACGCGGGCGTAGCCGCCGGTCACCTGGGGGTAGTACCAGAGGGCGTTGTGGGGGCCGGGCGAGGGGTAGCGACGCAAACGGGCGTGGCGCTCGCTCGGCTGGGCCTGGGGTTGCTCAAGCTTCATGACGCGGCAGTAGCTTCTTCGGCGCACATAATCCGATTGCGCCCGGCATGTTTCGCACTGTAGAGCGCCTTGTCCGCCTCGGCAAAGAGCGTGTCTACACTGACATCATCGCGGCCAGCACTGGATGTCACCCCGCCGCTGAGCGTCAAGGTCACCTGTTGCTCGTTATCGAGGCTGAGCGCTTCGGCGGCAATGCTGCTACGTACCCGTTCAGCGACAGCGAAGGCTTGAGCCATATCGGCTGCGGGTAGGACGATCAGAAACTCCTCGCCGCCCCAGCGCCCGACCCAGTCGTAGGGCCGCACGGTGGAGGTAATGCGTTGGCCAACATGGCGCAGCGCCACATCGCCAGCCATGTGGCCATAGCTATCATTGATGGCTTTGAATTCATCCAGATCGAGCAGTGCCAAGCTCAGGGACTGTCCGGTGCGGCGCATGCGCGCCAGTTCCGATTCGGCATACTCGGTGATTGTTGGCCGGTTAAAGAGATCGGTGAGGCGATCATGGCTAGCTTGATAGGCAAGGCGAGCGTTCGCTTCGCGCAGTCGCGTCTCAAGCTGAATGATACGCGAAGCGACGGCGAGGCGGGCGCGTAGCTCGCGCAGATCGACCGGCTTGGTCAGAAAATCATCCGCCCCCGACTCGAGGCCGTCTACGCGATCATCCTGCGCCTGGCGGCTGGTGAGCAGAATGGTGTAGACATAGCCCGAAAAGGTGGTCTTGCGCACCTGACGAATCAGGCTAGGGCCATCCAAGCCGGGCATGACCCAATCCACAATCAGGATCGGGAAATACTCGGCCTGCAGGCGCTCCCACGCTGCGAGGCCGTCACCCACGACGACCGGATCAAAGCCGGCAATCTGGAGCGTGCGGCTCAGCAGGCGCTGGGTGACGCTATCATCATCGGCGAGAAGAATACGCATGGTACAGTGGTGTTGAACCTACCTATGAGGCTTACGGAGTTACATTGTACCATTAACCCAACTCTTTTGTTGCGTTGGGGTGGCGGTGCCGTCCCAACGCAACAAAAAGCGGGGGCTTCGCCCCCATACGCATTAACGTAAGGGGCCTGCGGCCCCTTAAACCCCGCCGGAAAGGGAAATTTTTCGGGGGCCATGCCCCCGAACCCCCGCCGGCAGGCCTGCCAGAGGCTTGAGTTAATGCGCATGGGGCTTCGCCCCCCCACCCCTACCCGATCTCGCGGGCAAGATAGGCGCGGCTTAGGCTGTGTTGGGGCTGTTGGAAGAACTGCGGCGCTGGCCCATGTTCTGCTACTTCGCCTAGCCACATAAAGACTACATAGTCGGCGAGGCGGTGCGCTTGATCAATGTCGTGGGTAACCATCACCAGGGTGTAGTGCTGGCGTAGGGTGTTGAGTAACTCCTCAATGCCGCGGGCGGCAAGTGGATCGAGCGAAGCGGTCGATTCGTCGCAGAGTAGCACTGCGGGTTGCACCGCGAGCGCACGGGCGAGGCAGAGTCGTTGTTGTTGCCCGACCGAGAGCTTGTGGGCCGATTCTTTGAGCCGGTGGGCCACTTCGTCCCAGAGCCGCGCCGCTTTCAGGCTCTCTGTCACCAATTGGTTGAGATCTTTGCCACGGGCGAGGCCATGAATGCGCGGCCCGTAGGCGACATTGTCGTAGATCGAGAGCGGCAGCGGGAAGGGCTTCTGTGCCAACATGCCCACCTGCGTGCGCACTTCGGTGACGTCTACGTTCTTGCCGTAGATGTCATAATCATCGATCAGAATTTGACCTGTAATACGTACTTGATCGTTCAGGTCGAGCAACCGATTGATACTCTTCAGCAGGGTAGATTTGCCACACCCCGACGGGCCAATGATCGCGGTGATCTGACGATCGGGTAGCTCCAGGTTGATGTTGCGCAACGCATGGGTGCTGCCGTACCAGATGTTTAGATTGCGAATGGTAATGTCTGGCATGGGCAGACTCCTCTGACGCTATTACCGTATGACATGTCTACCAAAATGGTGCAGAAAAAAATAGCCCAGCATGCCGAAGGTCAGCACAATTGCAGTGAGGATAAGCGCGGCGGCGTAGGCCCGCGCCTGAACCTCCGGGAAGGGGGTGGCAAGTTGAAAGAAGATGACCAAGGGCAGTGAGGCGACGGGTTGGAAGAGCGAAGTGGGCATCGTGCTGGTAAAGCCTGCGGTGAAGAGCACGGCAGCCCCGTCGCCCAACGCCCGCTCGAAGGCCAAAAAGAGCCCCGCCAGGAGCCCAGGGATGGTCTGGCGCAGGAGCATGATACTCAATTCCAGCCGTGTCGTGCCCAGCGCCAGGGTGGCATCGCTGAGATCGTGAGGAACGAGGCGCACCACCTCGTCGAAGGTACGCGCAAGAATGGGCAGAATGACGAGCGCGAGGGTGATGATGCCCGCCAACAACGAGGTGCGGAGGCCAAAAGCGAGCAACAGGCCCAAAATAAAGACGCCAAAGACAATGCTTGGCATGCCCCAGAGTATATTCAGGACGAGGCGCACCGTCTCGGCGATGGCGCTGCCGCGTCCGTAGGTGTTGATATAGAGCACCACCGGCACCGCGATTAGCGTGGCGAGCAGCGTCGCGCCCGTGGCAAGGTAGAGCGAACCAAGGATCGCATGCAGAATCCCGCCGTCGCCGCCCAAGTAGAAGCCTGCGCTCGGCGGCTGGCTCACCATCTCCCAACTGAGCGCCGCAAGGCCGCGCCAGGTGATCGTCAGCAGAATAGAGACCAAACCCAACAGCGCGATCAACAACGCCAGCCGCATCAACCCGATGAAACAGAACTCTTCAAATTTGCGCCACTGTTTGTGTTGCATATGCTTTAACTTTACAACTCGTTAGACATGGTTCGTAACCAAGTTTACGCTTTTTGCCGCTGCCGCTGCCGCGGCGGGGGTGCGGGGGCCTGGCCCATGCGCATGAACTTTAGGGGCCAGCGGCCCCTTAAACCCCGCTGGAAGGGGAGATTTTTCGGGGGCCATGCCCCAATACCTTTCAAATAAGGGAGAGCATAGACCTCACAGGTCTTTGCTGATGGCGTTCCAGTGCAGAAGAGCAGACCTGTGAGGTCTTATCATGCCCCCGCCCCCCCGCCCGCAGGCCCGTTGGGGGCTTAATGTAATGCGTGGGGGTTCGGGACGCAAGCCCCTCAGCGCGGAAGCCGTCGCGTGAGAAAGAGCCACGCGCCGAGGTTAAAGCTAACGACCACAAGCAGGAGCATCAAGGCGGCCCCCATCAAGGCGCTCTCGTAGCGTGGTACCGACATCATTTCGCCGTAGTTGTTGGCAATGAGACCAGCTAACGTGTAGCCGCCATCGAAGATCGATCCGGGGATGCGGGCTACATTGCCCACGACCATCAAGACCGCGAGGGTCTCGCCGAAGGCGCGCGAGAAGCCGAGGATGACGGCGGCCACCACGCCGGGCAAGCCGGTGCGCAGCAGCGTCACCTTCGTCACCTCCCAGCGCGTCGCGCCCAGCGCAAAGAGCGCCTCGCGCAATTCACGCGGCACCGCCCGCAGCACCTCCTCGGTGACCGCCACAATGATTGGGTAGACCATCAGGCTTAAAACCAGCCCGGCGGCAGCGATGCTGTAGCCTGAAGGGTTGGTATTGGCAAAGAACGGGAGGTAGCCACCTAACGTGCGATCAGCCCAAGGCGCAAGCTCATTGCGCACGAACGGCACAATCACCAGTACACCCCATAGCCCGTAGACGACGGGCGGAATACCAGCGAGCAGATCAGTCACTGGCTTGAAGAAGAGCCGGGCGCGACGACTCATGTATTCAGCCAGGTAGATGCCGCTCAGGATGGCCAAAGGTACGGCGAGCAGCATCGCCACCATGGTCACGGCAAGCGTACCCACCAAAAAGGGGGCCATACCAAACAGCCCGCGCATGGGCTGCCAGGTAGTCGAGAAGAGCAATTCCGTTAAGCTCGTGTTCTGCAAAAGGGGCAACGCCCGCAGCAACAAGACCCCGCCGATGGCGAGCAACAGGCCAAGGAGCGACCAGGTCAGCGCCCCCATCAGGGCGTGGCCGATCCCTTCTTGCCAGCGGCGGATGGCGCGGATACGTTTTGGCTTCAAGCGTAGCACAGCCTCCCCCAGCCCTTTCCCTGCCATCCTCGTCACTCGTCACTCAGCGGCAGCAACCCCAAACCAGCTTCCACACTAGCGGGATTCAGGCCCACAAAACCAGCCGCATCCACCAAACTCTGCCCTTCCGTCAGCATCCAGCGGTAGAAGGCGGCAATTTCTGGCGCAGGCGGGCCTTTGGTCACCAAGTAGAGCAGACGCGCTGGCGGGTGGGGGTATTGGTGTGCAGCCACCGCATCATGCAACAGCAAGCGGTCGGCGTAAAAATCCTCGTCAGCAGTGATCGTGCCATCGCCATTCAGATCAAGCGGAACAACCCGAAGGCCCTCGATCTGCTGGCCCGTCGCCATGCTGTAGGCAAAGACGATATTGTTAAAACCAATGCCATGCACATCCTGACGCACCGCTTCGGCCAAGCCGGGATCGCCATTGACAGCAATCCCTTGCAGATCTTCTTGGCCAGTGCCACCCATGAAGAGCGACCAGACTTCAGCGGCACCACTGGAATCGGAGCGGGTATAGACTGTGATCCGTGCGGTGTCGTCGCTACCAACCAACGCACCCCACGTAGCCACCTCTTCGCGTAACCACAGTGCCGCAGCCTTCTCCGGCGTCAAGCCAGTAGCCAAGAGGCGTTCCAACGCAGGATTATTGGCATTGACCGTCGCTACTACCGCATCAATTGCCGCCGGCATCAGGAAAGCCCCCTGATCCAACTCCTCTTGGCGCGGCGCACGCGAGAGCATTGCCATATCGGCCACCCCCGTGAGCATGTCGGCCATCCCTTTACCGGCACCGCCCCCTTGCAGATCAAAGGTGACATGGGGATGCTGCTGGCTATAGGCCTCCGCCCAAACCGCCATCATCGGGAAGAGGGCAAACGCCCCCGAGACGCGAATCGTCACCGGGGTTTTGGCGTCAGGCCCAGCGCCGGGCGTCGGCTGGGCGGCTTGGCCACAGGCAACCACAAGGAGCATGAGCAGAACCAGCGCATAGCGCCATTGGTAGTGTGTCGTCATAATAGCATCTTCAGGTAATATTTTTGGAACACCAAGCATCTCGACATCTGTCTGAACAGCCTCTAAGTATCCACCTATATCATAGCGGTTGCAAAGTCCTCCTGATTGTCCGCAGATTACGCAGATGAGGAAGCAATAATTTGGCGTAATCTGCGGATGCTACCTGAGCCTATTGGGATTTTGCAACCGCCATGTCCATCTATCCTCCCCAAGCCGCAAGCAGGCGTTCATTTTCGGTGGGCTGGCGCGGGGCAATGCGCACCCAAGCGGGCAGGCCGAAGGAGCTACAGTCGCGCACGAGGATGCCTTGGCGCAGCAGGGCAGCGCGGGTGGCAGACGCCGAAGCACACTCAACCAGCATAAAGGGCAGGGTATTGCGCTGCACCTTGAGGCCCAAAGCGCTGAGTCCTGCGTGGAGCATGTCGCTGGCGGCCCAGAGTTGGGGTATGCTGGTGGCTAAAAAGGAGCTATCGGTCAAGGCAGCCAGACCCGCCGCTTGTGCGGCGCTGCTCACGCTCCAGGTGGGTTGGAAGTGGGCGATGCGTTCTAAGAGTTCCGGCGCACCTTGTAGGTAGCCGAGGCGCAGCCCGGCCAGTGCGTAGCTCTTGGTGAGCGAGTAGAGTTGGAGGACATTGGCGGGCAGCGGAGGCATGTCGTGTATGGTGCATGCATCACGGCGCAGCGCCACATAAGAGCGATCAAGCAGCAAGAAGCCGTCGTGGGCCGCACAGTGTTGGGCGAGGACGACGATCTGATCGGAGGCGACATCGTCGCCGGTGGGGTTATTGGGCGTACAGAGCCACGTTACCTGCGGGCGCAAACGAGTTACGGCGACTTTGAGACCGACCAGATCGAGTTGTGGCAAGCGGAGTGACGCGCTAGGCCAAGCAAGCACTTCAGCGCCAGCCAAACGACTAGCGGCTGCATATTCGCCATAGGTGGGATCAGCGACGAGTGCGATGCCGTGCGGTGGCAAGAGCGCCCGTGCGACCAGATGGATCAATTCGTTGGCCCCGTTGCCGGGCAGGATTGCGGTGGGAGCGCACTGATGTTGCGCAGCGAGGGTGGCCCGCAACTGCAGGCAACTACGATCAGGGTAGGGAGCGGGATCAAGCGTCGCTAAGGCCGCCCGCACGCCCGGTGGTGGCCCGAAGGGATTGAGGTTACTACTGAAATCGAGCAACGCTTCGGGCTGCAAACCGAGCCCCAGTAATTCGGCATGATCCAACGCACCGTGCGTCACCCGTGGTGTCATATGTTAAATCTCATCTGTGGGGCTTTAGCGTCCCATGCGCATGAACTTTAGGGGCCTGCGGCCCCTAAAACCCCGCTGGAAGGGGGAATTTTTCGGGGGCCAAGCCCCCGAACCCCCGCCGGAAAGCCCTTCCGGTGGGGGTTCGGGGGAGGCGAAGCCGCCAAAAAGCTACAAAAATGAGGGGGGGGTGACTGGAATCTGTAGGGCGGTGCCCTGCAACCCTGCCGGACAGGGGGAAATGCGGGGGAACCAGGTTCCCCCGCACCCCCTACCTACACATGTTGGTCACACCCAAATGAGGGTTTGGGGCGCAGCCCCAACGACTTTGACGTAACCCTACCAAAACCGAACAAAAAAACAGAGTTTGGGGCTTGCCCCACGCATGAGGTGCCTTCAGGCCCCCTGATCAATCGCAGCACAATCGCCCCAAATGAAGGCCGCAACTTCGGGGGAGACGGTCATATCGCGGTTGCAACTGCGCAACGTGATGCCGTAGGCGGGCGAAGCGTCGGGGATGAAGAACTGGTTTCCGGGTAGGAGCCGTTGCGCCTCAAGGTAGCGCAAGAACTCAGTGCGCTCTTCGGCCTCCTCTTCGATCCGCCGAATGGTAAAGAGTGTCCCTGCCACGGCGCGATCGAGGCGCGTCGTACCAGCATAGACCGCTAGGCTGCCTGGGATGGGATTGCCGTGGGGACAAGTGGTCGCATCGTCCAAGAGTTGGGTGATGCGATCCTCAAGCAACGGCGAGAGGGCATGTTCGAGGAGCACGGCCTCTTCGTGTACGGTAGACCACGGCAGGCCAACGACATCGGCCAAGAAGCGTTCAAGCAGACGGTGGCGGCGAATGATCATCTCAGCCAATTCGAGGCCATGGGTAGTGAGGGCAATCTCGCCGCGATCATCGCGTTGAATATAGGCCTTTTTTTCCATCTCCTGCAGCGCGTGGCTCACCGTAGGCGGCTGCAGACTCAACCAACGTGCGACATGGGCCGCAATGACCGGCTCATCCCGCTGGAGGAGGTAGTAGATAATTTCAAGGTAATCACGCTCTTTATGGGTGGGGCCATCGCTGCCGGCCCGTCGTCGCTGACGGGGGTGCACATGCTTTGCCACAATCTCGGCCATGCCTGGTTCCTTACCAGTGATAGTGTTTCGCATACTAACTACCATTAGTATAGCATGCCCAGTAGAGCGGGACAAGCATGCTTTTTGGTGCATGCATAGCGGTGAAGTGGCTCTACCGCCTCCTTAGGGCGGGTGTGCGGGAACTTGGTTCCCGCGCACCCGCCCTAAGGAAGCTGTCGGAAAAGCCGGGGGGCACACGCTGGAGTGCCGGCTTTAGCCGGCTAAAGCCGGCACTCCAACGCCAAACCATAGACTTTTCAAACAGCCTCTAAGGAAGCGGGGGGCATGGCCCCTGCAAAATCCCTATCCCACGAACCATCCCTAAAGAAGCAATTAGCTTATGAATTGCCACCAAAAGCGTATCTTTTCGGTGCCTCCAGCGGTAAAAAGATAGGGGTGTGACCAAAACGTGTAGGAAGGGTGCGCGAGGGAACCTGGTTCCCTCGCACCCTTCCCCAGCCCGAAGGGGTGTAGGGTACCGCCCTACAGATTCCAGTCACACCCAAAAGATAGGACATCCTACGCGGAGGCTCATGATGAATTCTGATACCCCGATCAGACCACGTTATCGGCTCGTATTGTTGGTGGTGGCCCTGTTGATCCTGTTGTTGGGTGTGGCTTGGTTTCAGCAACCCGATGGACGCATGCACATCCATATTTTCGACACGCCGGGTGATGCAGCGCTGATTCAGACGCCCGGCGGTCGCTTTGTGCTGCTTGATGGCGGGAGTGATGGAAGTAGCCTGACGTTGCACCTCGGCCAGTTGTTGCCCTTCTGGCAGCGTGAGTTGTACGCCGTGATCCTGACCGCCCCAGGTGGGCTGCGCATGGGGGGGCAGGTGGCGGCAATGGCGCGCTACCAACCGACTTTGGCTCTTGCGCCACCCGCATTGGGCCACAACGGTGCAGCGGGTGAGTGGCGTCGGCTAGCGGCGCAAGGGACGCTGCGCAACCTCACACCTGGTCAGCGTCTAGATCTTGATGGGGCCATCTTGACAGTGCTGGCTACCGCAGCGGGCGAACAGGGTGGCAGCGTCCTGTTGCTGCGCTATGGTGCCACCCAAGCACTCTTCCACACTGGCGGCACAGCGGGCGATGCGGCGGCCTTGGCCGTGGCGGGGCAACCTGTCGATCTCTTGGTCTATCCATGGCAGCGCAACCCCGCCCTGATGACCGACCTGCGACCACAAGCCACTGTCTTTAGTGAAACCTACAGCGCCGCCAACCCTGTGCTGCTCACCTTTGCCGAACGTCGCCGCTACAGTCCCCAGGTCTTCCATCCCAAGGCTGATGGTCATATTCATTTCACTAGCGATGGGCGGAGTTTGGTGGCGAGTGGTGAGTGAGGCGGGATGCAGCCCATACGCATGAAGTTACGCCTCTGGTGGGCCTGCCTGCGGGGGTTTGGGGGCATGGCCCCCGAAGAATACCCTCCTTCCTGGCGGGGTTTTAGGGGGCGCAAGCCCATACGCATGAAGTTACGCCTCTGGCGGGCATGCCGGCGGGGGTTCGGGGGCATGGCCCCCGAAGAATACCCTCCTTCCGGCGGGGTTTTAGGGGGCGCAAGCCCCTTAACGTAATACGCATGGGGGCGCAAGCCCCAATTACGTCATGGTAATGCCTCAATAACCCCACGGCAGAGCGATTCGACACCACGGCGCGGAACAGTAATTACGCGCATGGCGGAGGGGGCTTGGCTGGTATAGGGCACTGAGATCTTGTGGTGGAGTGGGGTCGAAGCCCAGATAACCATCATATCGGCCCAGGCTAATTGTTGCGCCGCCTCATTGGCCGAATGGGCGCGCCCGCTGCCGTTAACAGCCCGTATACTCAGAGGGGTGCCTTCCAGCAGTTCGCGCAGCGTGGTATGTTGCGGGGGCGTACCGCCGAGAATGAGTAGATGGTGCAAGCCCGCTTTGTCCAACGCCGCTGCAAGTAGGCGGGCCGCACGTTGTTGACTGGAGCCAGCGCAGATGATACATGCACTTGGGCTAACTTGAACAGCCGTCTTGCCCGGCCACTGACGTTTGGCTAAGCCGTCACAATCGGGATCACCACAGGTGAGGCGCAAATATTCGGCAAAGAGCGCATTGACGCGGGACATCTTTTCGGGTGCCATCTGCTGCTTGCGTGGATTAGTTAACCCGTGAGCCTCCATAAGGGTACGCGCTTGAGTTTGGGCTTCGGGGCTAACAAAGCCCGCCTCAGTAAGCAGGCGGGCAATCGAGATCGCAGTAGACATAGGAATCTCCTCTGGAATGGTGAATCGCTTGTTAAAGCCTCATGTTTTTAGGGTGTCTTACCAGTGTACGCCATGATGCGATCTTACGCCATAGGAATGTTTTAGGGGGGGGATGTAAATTTTTTGCACCACGTTCTCGGCGCTCCGCGAATGAGGTACCCAGGTTGAGCGCAGCAGCGGTGTCATGGTTTCAGGCTACTTTACGGTTTGGGCGCATCCAGAGTACTCTGATGCCTTATCCCTGGCGGCGCAGATAGAGCCATGCCGAGTTCCATTGATTCTCGGCGACGGTGGTGATGCCTTCGTCGCACCGTTCGATGCTGAAGTCGTCGAGGAAGAGGTTGAAGAGCGTGGTGCGTGGAATGCTGACGGGGGCCACATCCTCGGCGCGCTCGCGCAGGTGGGCGAAGAGGACGTAAAGCCCGTTGGGGCGCACGAGGCGAGCCACTTCGGCGGCGTAGGCGGTGAGGTCGTTGTCCTCAAGCGCGTGCATGCAGCCAATGTCTATGGCGAGATCATACGGCCCGCTGAGGAAGGGCATGGCGGTGACGGAGGTGTTAAAGAGGCGAATTTGGGCAGCGAACGGCGTCTGGGCCATGCGTTCGCGGGCCATAGCAATTGCTTCGGGCACAAAATCAATGCCATCCACCGTCCAACCCACTGCGGCAAGGTGGATGCATGTGCGCCCGACGCCACAGCCCAGATCGAGCGCCCGACCCGGCGGGAGCGTAGCGGCCAAGGACTCGATCTCCGGCGGCGGCAAAGGGAGATCCCACGGCAGATTGCGCTCTTGGTAGCGCCGTTGGAGGCTGAGGAACCGTTCAGATGGTGGTGTGGTCATGTTAGATACCTGATATGAGAGGCGAGAGGCGGATCATCCGGCGGGGGAAGGGCGACAGCCCTAAACGTAATGCCCAATGGGGCTTAGCCCCCAAAAATACCCCCGCGAAGGGGCAACCACGCTTGACAGCAGCACGGAGCCTGCTACACTACCAGCATAAAAATATGCAAATATTTGTATGGAGCCAGCGTATGCAGCAGCCGTTGCGCCGTTTCAAAGCTGAATTTTTTAAGGCGCTTGGCCATCCCGCGCGCCTTGTTATTATTGATCAACTGCGCGAGGGCGAGTGTAGCGTGCAGGAATTGCAGGTGGTGCTGGAGATGGATCAATCGAGCGTCTCGCAGCAACTTGCCGTGTTGCGCAATAAGAACATTGTTGACTCGCGCAAAGAGGGCACGACGGTCTTCTATCGTGTGCGTGACCCGATGATTTTTCAGTTGCTCGATATTGCGCGGGAGATTTTCAATAATCATCTGATCGATACGCAAGCGATTTTGGCGCAACTCGGAGGGGAAGGGCTAGGTGATGGCGAAGCCCTCTCCTAGCCCTTGGGGCCATGTCAACGTCGTTGGGGCTGCGCTCCAAACCCTCATTTTTGTTACTTTTTGGCGGCACAGCCGCCAAAAAGTAACAAAAATGGTTTTTCGGGAGAGGCGAAGCCTTCCCGAACCCCACCGAAGGTGACGTTGATGCATTTCTACCTAGCCCCCGCCGGAAGACTTCATTTAGAGGAGGGATATGCGGCGTACTAAAATCGTAGCTACGCTTGGCCCGGCCAGTAGCAGTCCGGAACGCATCGCAGGTCTGATTCGCGCTGGCATGAATGTGGCGCGGCTCAATTTTTCGCATGGTAGCCATAGTGATCACGCGCAATTGATTGCGCGGGTGCGTCAGGCCGCTGTGGAGGCGGGGAGGCCGATTGCTATTCTGCAGGATCTCCAGGGGCCAAAGATTCGTACTGGGCCGTTGGTGGACGGGCAGTCGGTAGAATTGGTGGCGGGGCAGCGTTTTACGCTAACCATTGATGCCGTTCAGGGTACAGCGGAGGGGGTCAGCACGACCTACCAAGAATTGCCCAATGATGTGCGTCTGCGCGACCGCATTTTGCTCTCCGATGGCCTGATCGAACTGGTGGTGCTGGCGCGTAACGAGACGGAGGTGACTACCGAGGTGGTTCACGGCGGTTGGTTGAAGCCCAATCAGGGCATCAATTTGCCGGGGGTGCGGGTGAGTGCGCCCGCAGCGACGTCTAAGGATCTCGAGGATCTAGCGTTTGGCTTGGAGCAGGGGGTGGATCTGGTGGCGCTCTCGTTTGTACGCAACGCCCAAGACATCGTTGGCGTGCAGGAGATTATTCGTCGTGCCGGGCAGACGACGCCGGTGATTGCCAAGATCGAGCGTCCCGAGGCGCTTGAGGTACTGCCCGAGATTCTCGCCGTCGCCGACGGTCTGATGGTCGCCCGTGGTGATCTGGGCGTCGAAATGGCCCCGGAGCGCGTGCCTCTAGTGCAGAAGCAACTCATTGATGCGGCCAACCGGGCCATGGTGCCGGTGATTACGGCCACCCAGATGCTCGAATCGATGATCCACAACCCACGGCCCACCCGCGCTGAAGCGAGCGACGTGGCGAACGCGATCATTGATGGCTCCGATGCGGTGATGCTCAGTGGCGAGACGGCGGCAGGCCACTATCCGCTTGAGGCGGTGCAGATGATGGCGCTGATCGCCGATGCGATTGAGGGGCGCACGGGGCATAATGGCCACGATATTGCCACACCGCGCTGGGCTATTCCCGATGTACACTCGTTGCCACGCGGCATCGCCAACGCCGCCTGCACTATCGCGCGCACCCTGCCTGTACGCGCCATTGCCGTCCTCACGCAGAGCGGCGCCAGTGCGCGGATGGTTGCCCACTACCGCCCTCACGTTCCGATCATTGCGCTCTGCCCCAGCGAAGAGACTGCCCGACGCGCCAATCTCTATTGGGGCGTGATTCCTTTGCAGATCCAGGTGGCCGACCGGCTGGAGGATCTCGAACGCCAGATTCAGTTGCTGCTCAGTAACCAGGGGATGATGCAGCGCGGTGATATGCTGGTGCTGACGGGCGGGCATCCCGTTTACCGCTATGGGGCAACCAACTTTTTGAAGGTGTTGGTAATTGAATAACTAGGAGCGCACGGATGGAGGGGGTGCCTTAGGGTCGCCCGTTTGCAAATATCTCCTCTTTTGGTCGCACCCATGCTATTTTAGTTGGGGGTGACTGGAATCTGTAGGGCGGTGCCCTGCACCCCTTCGGGATCGAGAAGGATGCGAGGGAACCAAGTTCCCTCGCGCACCCTTTTGTAGGCTTTGCCTCCTCCGATGAACCTTCAAGAGGGGAAATCTACCCCACCGATCATTTCGGCGAGGCGCGTGCTACTCAGAGCCATGCGCGGCATACGCGGCGCGAGGCGTCCGGCAAAGCAGACGATCACTTCGTCGCTGTAGGTTAGCACTTCGTCCAGATCGGGCGACGCAAAGACGATGGTGCAACCGGCATCGCGTCGGGCCAGCAGGCGCGCCCAGATCGCTCGCGCCGAAGCGACATCCAAGCCACGGGTGGGCTGTTCGCAGGCGATGCCGCGACACTCAGCGGGTACGAGCGCCAGCATCGCACGTTGTTGGTTCCCGCCGGAGAGACTCTGGATGGGGCTGA
>RSAS01000030.1 GCA_003934145.1 Candidatus Viridilinea halotolerans
TGCCCCCACGCCCCCGCCGGAGGGCGGCTGCGCCGCCACCGCACCACAGGGAGGTGAGCCTCCTGGCGGGGGTGCGGGGGAGGCTTCGCCTCCCCCGCACCCCCACCGGAGGTGACTTTGACGTAGCCCTACGGTTTTGGCGGCGCAGCCGCCAAAACCGAACAAAGGCGGTATAATGGCCCCGCTATGCGTTTTGCTCAATTTCAATTGGACGTATTGCGGCGGGGACAAGCACGCGTGAGTCCGATCACGCCCGAACGCTCGCCGCTGGCTTTGCTCTCTGCGCTGATGATGGTGCTGCTGCTGAGTATGCTGGTGGGCGTGATGGCCTATCAAGCACCCGCAGCCGGGCGGGTGGCGGTGGGTTGGTTGGGTGACCGTCTCTTTCTCGGTACGACCTCGGGCCTGGGAGCGGATGCGGTGCTGCGTGGCGATTTTTTTGCCGATGATCTGACGCAGGGTGCGCCGACGGGGCGGAGTCGTTGGACACGCCAGCATGCGCAGATTGTCTTGCCCAATCTTGGTAGCGGAGCGGATCTGGAGTTGACGCTGGTGGTGCAGGGGTGGCCTACGGATGTCCTCAATGCGCCGGTGGCCCAGCCGCTGGTGCAGGTACGGGCCGATGGGTCGTTGCTGGGCAGTTTTCAGCCCACGGGTGAATGGGTAAGCTACACGTTTCGTTTGCCAGCAACAGTGCGTATCGCTGCTGATCTAAAAATTGATCTTGATATAAATCATACTTTTACTGATACTGCAACATTTGGCGCCGATGCGCGCCCCAAGGGGGTGCGGCTGGCTGAGGTGCGCCTTCAGGCGTTGAATGAAAACCCGCTATTCACCTTCTACCCACCGGCGCAGCGGGCGGTGGGGTTGCTCATGCTGGGGGCGCTGCTGCTCTATCTGCTGCTGAGCCGTTGGCTCCGGGCGACGCCCCTAGTCTATGCGCTAACGGCGGTAGGCGTGGGCTTGGCGGGCATTGGCTTGGCGGTGGCGCGCATCTGGATGGGGGCGATTCTACAGGTGGCGCTGTTGCTGCTGCTGGTGTTGCTCATGTTGGCGTGGCGGCGCCCGTTGCTGCTGCTGGCGCGCGCCTTGGTGCGCCGCTTTACCTATGGTTTGGCCTTGGGCTATGGACTGACGACGGCGGCGTTGGTGCTGTTGGGCTATGCGCTGGCGGAGTTGCTCGGTTGGCTGAGCCATTTTGGCCCGCCGCTCTTTGTGCAGACCTTCCCCGACTCGCTGCTCTATGGGTTGCTGGGGGCGGGCTTGTTGGCGTTGGGCTTGGTGTGGGGGCGCGCCGGTCTGCCGCGCTTGGCCGACAACATCGTCGCCTTCCTTGGCTCACAGCGCGGCGCATGGGGCTTGTTGCTCGCCTTTGGCCTGATCTGGCTGGGCTACCAGGCTTGGGTGATCAGCCAGATGGCCTATGTTGGCCACGCCGATTACGCCGATAATGCGGTGGTTGCGCGCAATTTGGCGAACGGTCGTGGCTGGGTGGTAGATTATGTAACCCAGTTCTACCATATCATTGACGGCACAACCCGCCCGCAAGAGACGTGGCCGCTGCTACAGCCGCTCTGGATTGCGCCCTTCTTTCTGCTCTTTGGCGCACAGGATTGGGCGGCGAAAATCCCCAATCTCTTCTTTAACGCCCTGCTGCTCGTCTTGGTCTACCAGATCGGCACGCACCTCTGGGATCGGCGCGTGGGCTTGACGGCAGCGATCTTTACGCTGACCAACTACCTCTTCTTTCGCCTGACGATCTATGTGACGAGTGATTTGGCTTTTGTGGTGTTTAGTCTGGGGGCGGTGTATTGCCTCTATCGAGCGGTGGGGATGCGGGACGCGGGGATGCGGGATGCGGGGATGCGGGACGCGGGGATGCGGGACGCGGGACGCGGGGGGGCCTCACGTCTCGCTTCTCGCTTCTCGCTTCTCGCCTCTCGCCTCTCGCCTCTCGCTTCTCACGTCTCGCTTCTCGCCTCTCGCATCCCGCATCCCGCTTCTCGCTTTCTCCTCCTCGCAGGCATCCTGACGGGCTTAATGATGCTGCAAAAGCCGTCGGGGGCGATGTTGGCGCTGGGAATGGGCCTTTGGTTTTTGGCGCAACGCTGCCCGCCGGCGGATTGGCGTGATCTAGTGCGCTCGTGGACGCCGCAGCGTTGGTGGCGTCTGATCGCGCCGGTGGCCATCTGGACGCTTGTGGCGCTTGCGGTACTTTCGCCCTATCTGGTGCGTAACGTGTGGCTCTTTGGCAAGCCAGTCTATTCCACCGAGAGCTATGATGCGTGGGTGTTGGGCTACCGTGGCAATAGTGGCGATGCGTGGGAAGAGATCTACCGCGTCTTTACGCCGGAGTTGGGGGGGGCGGGCTTGCCCGACCGCAGTTGGATTTTGCGCTGGGGCTTTGATAAGACACAAGAGAAATTCGAGAATCAGGTCGTCGCGCTGCGCGACTACCTGTTGCCGGTGTGGCACGGGCTACCGCCGGCGCTTGCGGGCTTGTCGAGTGCGCACGAGCGGCGCAATATCGCTTCGCCGATTGGCGCTTGGCTGGCACTCATTGGCCTCGTGGGGGCGTTACGCTTCCGGCGGCGGCTGTTGAGCCTGTTGCTGCTCACCTATACGCCCTATGTGATCTTTATGCTCACCTATTGGCGTACCAACGAGGAGCGCTACTGGGTGATGCTCATCCCGTGGCTGGCGCTCTTGGGCGCGTGGGCGCTCTGGGCGGGTTATGCGGCCTTGGCCGCCTGCGGCGACCGGCGCTGGGCACCGTTGGGCTTGGTGCTGGTGGCAGTGATTGTCGGGAGCGTCGTGGGCTTTTCGCGGCCCGATATTGCGCAGAAGATTACACGGGAGCCGCAGATTTGGCAGCCCGACCTAACGGCCTATGCGTGGCTGGAGGAGCATACGCCGCCCGATGCGGTAATAATGACACGCATCCCCTGGCAACTCAACTGGCACACCGAGCGTCCGGCGGTGATGATTCCCAACACGGGCGACCGGGAACTGCTACTGCACTTGGCACAGCACTACAACGCCGAGTATTTGGTGTTAGAAAACCAACAGCGGGTCAAGGGCGATGCGGGCCGTCTGTTGGCCCCGTTGATGGATCACAGCAATCAAGTGGGCCAAGTGATTGAGGGCTTTGAATTGATCTATGCAAGTCCGACGGCAGATTTTCGGGCGTTTATTTATCGTTTGCCACGAGGGGTTGTTGATGGGGCTACGCCCCAAACCGCTTCTCCTCTCAATTTGGCGGCTTCGCCGCCAAATTGAGAAAAGAAGGGCTTTTTCGGGGGCCATGCCCCCGAACCCCGCCCCAAGGGGAGCTTTTGCGGGGGCCATGCCCCCGAACCCCGCCCCAAGGGGAGCTTTTGCGGGGGCCATGCCCCCGAACCCCGCCCCAAGGGGGGCTTTTGCGGGGGCCATGCCCCCGAACCCCGCCCCAAGGGGGGCTTTTGCGGGGGCCATGCCCCCGAACCCCGCCCCAAGGGGGGCTTTTGCGGGGG
>RSAS01000469.1 GCA_003934145.1 Candidatus Viridilinea halotolerans
CGCATTGGGATGCCGTCATGAAAGACCTGTGAGGTCTGCGCTCGTCCTTATTTGAAAGGTATTGGGCCTAAAACCCCGTCCACCAATGTACTACCTCCAGGGGCATCCCCAGCCCTGATCCGTAGCTACAAGTTCTGCTTCAGATCCTCTGCTGCCTTGCGCGTCATGCCGGGGACGGCGGCCAACTCTTCGATGCTGGCCTTGCGGATGCCCGCGAGCGAGCCAAAGGCGCGCAGCAGCGCCTTTTTGCGCTTGGGGCCGATGCCAGGAATGGTTTCGAGGCTGGAACTGAGGCTCTTTTTGCTGCGCACTTTGCGATGGTAGGTAATCGCAAAACGGTGCGCCTCTTCGTCAATGCGCTGCACGAGGCCCAGCGCCGCACTGGTGCGCTCGAGCACAATGACGACGGGCTGATCAGGGCGCACCAGATCGAAGCGGTTGCGGTCGGGGCCTTTGGCCACGCCCGCAATGGGAATCTGGCTGAAACCAAGCGCTTGCAGCGCCGCGACCGCCGCGTTGACCTGGGGGCGTCCGCCGTCTACCAAGAGCAGATCGGGCAAAACGGCCCACGCCTCGCGCGCCTGTTGGCGTTTGGCAGCGGCCACCTCCGGCTGCTGCTCCTCGACGCTGGCGAGGGGCGACTGGGTGGCAGCGGCCACCTCGGGCTGCTGCGCTTCGGTGTCGGCGAGGGGCAATTGGGTGGCTTGCTCCTCACTGGCCAGCGCCTCGGCAGCACGCTTAAAGCGCCGCGTTAGCACCTCGTGCAGCGACGCGACATCGTTGGCCCCTTCAACGCTCTTGATCTTGAAGCGGCGGTAGGCGGCATTTTTGGGCTCGCCCCGCTCAAAGACCACCATACTGGCGACGGCATGCTCGCCTTGGATGTTGGAGACATCGTAGCACTCAATGCGCTGCGGCAATTCCGTCAACTCTAGGTGATCACGCAACTCAGTGAGCGCGGCCACGGCCCGCTGCTCGCTGTTGAGCCACTGCTGACGCAACTCATCGAGTTTCTGGCGGGCGTTGGTGGTGGCCAGTTCCACCAGTTGGCGCTTCTCGCCACGCCGTGGCACGCTCAACTCAACGCGCTGGCCCACCTTCTTCTCGAGCCATGCGGCGATCATCATCGGCTCTTCCACATGATCGGCCAAAAGCAGCGTCGGCGGCACATTGGGCGCTTGGTCGTAAAACTGGGTGATGAATGAAGTTAAAAGCGCCTGGTCGCTCTCATCCTCAGTGCCTTGCAGCGTGAAGGGCTCCGTATTGACTAACTTACCGCCGCGCACAAAGAGCACCTGCACGACGGCGCTGCCCTCCTCGCGGGCGAAGGCAATCACATCCTGATCCTCGTCCACACTACGCAGCACCTGCTGGCGTTGCGAAATCTTCTCAATGGCCACAATGCGATCACGCAGCAACGCCGCCCGCTCAAAGTTCAATTCATCGCTCGCCGCTTCCATCTCTTGGCGCAGACCACGCGTCACCTGCTCAACCTTGCCCTCCAGGAAGCGACAGACCGCCTCAATCGTCGCCCGATACTCTTCCTGGCTCACGAGACCGGGCACACACGGCCCCAGGCAGCGCTTCATCTGATGGTAGAGACAAGGGCGCCCGAGGCGGCGATAACGGGTAAACTTCTCATCTTTGCACTCGTAAGGCGGACGAAAGGCAAAGAGCCGATTGAGCAGATCAAGCGCCTTATAGACCGAACCGGCACTGGCGTAGGGGCCAAAGTAGCGCGCCCCATCGTGCAGCACCTGGCGCGTCGAAAAGACGCGCGGCCACTCATCTTGCAAGGTTACCTTAATGTAAGGATAGGACTTGTCATCTTTGAGCAGAATGTTATAGCGCGGGCGATGCTGCTTAATCAAATTCATCTCAAGCAGCAACGCCTCAAGCTCACTCTGCGTAATAATCGTATCAAAATCGGCAATATGGCTCACCAAACGGCGCGTCTTAGCACTCAAGCCGCGTGGCGAGCCAAAATAGGAGCGCATGCGCTCGCGCAGGCGCTTGCCCTTGCCCACATAGAGCAGCGTACCCTGGGCATCCTTCCAGAGATAGACCCCGGGCGTATCGGGCACACAGCGCAAGCGCTCGGCGAACGCATCGTGATCGGTAATTGAAGTGTGGGAGAAGTCGGGCATAGGGGAAGCGAGAAGCGAGAAGCGAGAAGCGAGAAGCGAGAAGCGATGCCCATTGTAGCATAGCGGAATAGGGGATGTTGGGGAACATGGTTCCCCAACATCCCCTTCATCAGTGATTTATCTGGCTGGGGTATACTGAAAGAAGGCTTTGCCTCAGCGGCGGGGGTGCGGGGGAGGCGAATCCTCCCCCGCAGAACCCTCTCTCTTCTGTGGCGGCTTCGCCGCCACAGAAGAGAGAAACGCCCCAACACCTCTCGCGTGTTGGCGGCTACGCCGCCAACACGCGAGAAAAACAAGGAGTAAACGACACACCTATGACTACTACCGAGCATAAACTCCCCAAACGCCGCCACAAAGGGCTGCGCCTCGACCCCACGCCCGGCAAGGTGCGCTATTCGGGGCGCTGGCTGGGGGCGCTTGCCGCTGGCGGATTGCTGGCGGGCCTGGGCGTGCTGGCGGGCGGCTGGCCTGCGGCGGCGGCCCTTGGCGTCGCGGGCGGCGCGGGTTTGGCCTATGCCTTTTTTTACGAGCCGCGTCAACCGCGTCTGGAGCATATCACCCTGCACATTCCCGATCTGCCCCCCGCGCTTGATGGCCTGCGCATCGGCCAGATTAGCGATATGCACTTGGGCATGCGCTACACGTTAGAGAATAGCCTTTGGGCGGCGCACCAAATGGCCCTACAGCAACCCGATCTGCTCGTCCTGACGGGCGATTTTGTGAGCTACGAGGAGGCGATTTCCCAATTGCCTGCGGTGCTGCGCGAGCTGCCCCAGGCACCGTTGGGCTGTTTCGCCGTCGCGGGCAACCATGACTACTGGGAGGGCATCGAGACGATCCAAGCGGCGTTGGAGGCGGCGGGGATTCGTCTGCTGATCAACCAGCACGCGCTTGTCACGGCGCATGGCGAGCAGATGCTCATCGCTGGCCTCGACGATCTCTGGGATGGGCGGCCCGACATGGGGCGCACCTTGGCCGGTGCGCCGCAGGCACCCTTGCGCCTGTTGCTGGCCCACTGCCCCGACCACGCCGACGAGGCGTGTGAACACCAGTTCGACCTACAGCTTTCGGGGCACACCCATGGCGGCCACATCCACCTGCCCACGCTGGGATCGTTCTGCCTGCCGCGCCACGGCTGGCGCTACGCCATCGGCCACTACCAGGTCGGCCCGACGCAACTCTACGTCAGCCGCGGCATCGGGGGCATGCCGCTGCGTTTTGGCTGCCCGCCCGAAGCGACGATTTTTACGTTGCGGGCGGGGAGAGGAGGGGGGAAATAGGGGAATGTGGTACGGAAAAAGCTCATGTTCCCCCACCGACCGTACCTTTTGGCCCCTTTTTGCGGTACATGAATAGGCCCATGA
>RSAS01000250.1 GCA_003934145.1 Candidatus Viridilinea halotolerans
ATCAGAAAGCGGTGCGTGGCACTAAACTGTAAAGTAACTATGAACCATGTCTTAGTGTGAGCAAGCGACCTTCACAACGTCAAGTGTAGCCCCTCACGCAGACTCACCTGAGGGCGAAAGCCGAGCAGCGCCTGAGCGCGGTCAATGGCGGCCAGCGAATGGAGAATATCACCGCTACGGGCAGGCGCAAAACGTACTGGCAGCGAACGTCCCGTAAGCTCCTCAAGTAAGCGTATCAACTCAAGCAGGCTTGTCTGCTCACCACGGGCAATATTGATCACCTGACCATTAGCCGCAGGTGCCAGCGCCGCCAGCAGATTCGCGCTCACCACATCAGCCACCGCCACAAAATCGCGCGACTGCGAACCATCACCAAAAATCGTCACCTCAGCCCCGGCACGCGCCGCCGCACAAAAGCGCGCAATGACGCCCGAATAGGGCGAACGGGGATCCTGACGCGGCCCAAAGACATTAAAGTAGCGCAGCGCCACCGCCTCCAGCGCATAGAGCTGCGCAAAGACCAGAGCATACTGCTCCGTGGCGAGTTTACTCACCGCATAGGGCGAGAGGGGCTGAATGGGCATGCGCTCATGCTTCGGCAACTGCGGATCATCGCCATAAACCGCCGCCGACGACGCAACCACCACCCGGCGCACGCCAGCATCCCGCGCCGCCAGCAGCAACTGCAGCGTCCCATCCACATTGACCGCATTGGTCGTCGCGGGGTCATCCACCGACTGCTGCACCAGCGGCAGCGCCGCCTGATGGAAGACCAGATCAACCCCGGCGGTTGCCCGTGCCAGCGCAGCAGCATCACGTAGATCGCCCTCGATCACTTCAATATTGGCACGCCACGGTGCAAGATTCGCCGCGTGGCCGGTACTAAAATTATCCAAGACACGCACATGGTCACCGCGCTGCAGCAAACGTTCCACGAGGTGACTACCAATAAACCCGGCACCGCCGGTCACGAGAGAGGTGGGCATGAGGTGTTCCTAATGCTGGCGATCAGCGAGAGCGTCGAGGTATACTTGGCGTGTTTGGGCAACCATTTGGTGGAGTGAAAAGCGCGTGGTGACAAGCCTCCGGCCCTCCTGTCCCATCGCAAGAGCCTGTTGGTCATTCGTGAGGAGCGTCTGGATAGCTTGGGCTAAAGCCACAACGTCACGGGGAGCAACAAGGATGCCATTTTTGCCTTCGGGAATTATTTCGGGCAGACCTAACACGTTGGTCGTAATGATGGGAACGCCAACCGACATCGCTTCGAGTAGCGCGTAGGGAAAACCTTCATAGAGTGATGGCAATACAAGCATGCGTGCATGTTGCACTTGATCAAGTACTTGTTGGTAGGGCAACGCACCCATGAAAGTGACCCGGTTTTGAAGTTGGTGTTGAGCGACGAGATCGGTTAGGCGCGCATAATCGGGGCCATCGCCAACAATTTGACATGACCAAGTGGAGGACGTGAGGCGTGCCAAGGCACGAATGAGAAATTCCACCCCCTTACTGGCTTCAAGGCGCGCCACACAACAGATCGTTGAGCGTTGGCTCAACGGAAGCTGGTCGGGGGGCGTAAGTGGAAGGTTCACACCATTATAGATAGCCACAATCCGCTCAGCAGGGAGACCCAGGAATTGGCGTAGCCGCTGGGCGCTATAGTGGCTCACAGTGATGTAACGTGTGATCCGCTGGCGCACCCCGCGCAGCAGCGCCAACATCAAAAGACTACGCAAATTGTGCGTTAGCCCCATTGTGGGCGCAAAAAAGTTGGTATGAATCGTCATCACGATTGGCCACTCGTCGAGGAAGTAGGCCAAAGGGGCATCGCGGCGACTGTTCAGATGGATACAATCGATCTGCCACTCTCGGCAGAGCTTACGCAGCGCGACAGCAGCACGGCGGGCTGAAGTCACGCTATAGTCAACTTGCGCCAGTGGATAGCCTTGCAGCTTAATTCGTTCGCAGAGGGCTTCATTGCCTGCTCCATCAACAAAGTTGATAGCAAAATCATGCGCAAGCTCATGAGCCAACGCAAAGAGATAGGTTTCACCACCACCAACACCACGGTAGTTGCTTGAGAAATAGAGCAAGCGTTGTTTAGGCGGATGCAGCGGAGAAGACATCTTGATAGAGCTCTTCTAAATAGCAAGCATAGCGTTGCACCGTATGCTCATGGAGGACTTTAGCCCGAGCCGCTTCGCCCATTGCAACCGTTTGGGCAAATTGTTGCAACGCATGATCAAGCTGTGCTGCCAGATCTTGGGCTGTCAAGGGTACACAATACCCCACATCGGGCGAAACCAACAGGGCCGTCTGCCCCACAGCGGAAGCAATCGGCATACAGCCGCACGCCATCGCCTCAATGAGCGCCTGGCTTGGATAGTTATCGAACTGCTGGATAGAGACAAAGATGGCGGCACGGCTGAGGAAAGCGTAGGGATCGGGATGGTAGAAGCGTTGCAGACGCTGCGTGAGGCCACGGCGCACAATTAGGGCGTCCAGTTCATGGTCGAGCCATCCCGTTCCCAACATAACCGCCTGAAAATCTTGGCGTTGCTGTGCTAAGAGCTCAATCGCCGCAATAAAGATCTGGGGATGTTTGATCGTTTCCATGCGCCCCAGGAAGACAATCAAGCGTTCTTTGGGGGCGACATAGGGAGACGCATAATCAATGAAGCTACAAGGCGCAATGCGTACACGATCACGCATTGCCTGATCTTGAGCAACCTGAAGATAGGCAGCCCCGATAGCAGGCGAAAGGCAAGACAGAAAGGCTCCCTGCGCCAACCAGGGGAAGACCAAGGGTGAGACGGAAGCCTGCGAAGCCGAATCAGGCTCCTCTAGCACGACAGGTTTAGCGTGGGGGATCCTCTGTAGCGGATGGGCGCTGCAAAAATGGACAAGATCAAAACCAGCAAGCACCTGTTGAACCTGGGGAGCATCCCATGCTCGGCGCAAAATGGGTAGTAACAGACGGCCAGGGAGTCGATACTTAAAAAACTTGAAACGGTGATAATGGTTAAACAAATTTCCAGGAAAGGAATCAAAAATCTCAACGACCTGCTTTTGATGATCTGTGAGGATTTTTTGCTCGCAAAGAAGCTGCTTCAACTTCTTTGGCAAGAGGAGCGTGTAGGTATACCGCGTACTATGTGCCGAAAGGTAATTAAACAAACGAGCAAAGCGTTTTTCAGCGCCACCGATGCCATTGGAAGTAACGACAATACCGATGCGGGGGTTTTGTTTATGCATGTATACCCAGCTCGTCAAAAAAGACCTGCGACATGCCATAGTCGTAGTGCTGACCGGTATGCACCAACACCTCGTGGCACTGCTGGCGCAGCAAGCGACTCACGGCAGCGGCCTTAATGAACTGCGGACGTGCGCCGATGATGGTGAGGATGGTCATTACGCTTGCGTTCCTATCCTACCCCACCGCATCCGCCAACCATGCCCGCAACTCCTCAACACTCTCGGCATGCTCAATGGCGTCGGCGAGCAACTGGA
>RSAS01000353.1 GCA_003934145.1 Candidatus Viridilinea halotolerans
TCGCCGCCACCACCCACGTCGTCGCGGCTAGCAAAGCCCCCACAAAGACGACGGCAATCGCTAAACCACCACGCATGGTGCCAAAGAGCATGCCAATCGTCTCTAACAGATCCTCTGCAAGGCCCGATTTCTCCAACATCGAGCCTAAGAAGATGAAATAGGGGATGGCCAACAGCGTAAAATTAGACATCACCGTAAAGATGCGCGAAGGCATCGCCCGGATCAGAATCGGCTCAAAGACGCCCAACGAGATGCCAATCAGCCCAAAGAAGATCGCCACCCCACCCAGCGAAAAGGCCACCGGGTAGCCGATGCCCAGAATCACCAGCGCCCCAAGGAACATCAACGGGCCAAGCCACTCGTATTCCATGAAGTATCTCCGTTAAGCCGCGTAGTAACTTTTAGGGCGGTAGCCCTAAAACCCGCTGTTGGGGCAAGCCCCAAACTCCATGCGCATGAGTGTAAGGGGCCTGGGGGCCCCTTACACCCCGCTGGAAAGGGAAATTGTGCGGGGGCCATGCCCCCGCACCCCCGCCAGCATGCCCGCCAGAAGCTTACGCTCATGCGCATGGCCCCAAACCCCCAGGAGGCATCACACCTCTTGTAGATCAGGGTTCTGCTCATCAGCCAACGCCGTCGGTTCCAGATGGCCAGTCAGCACGGCAACATTCTTAATCGCCTCGGAGATTCCCTGAACAATCAACAGTACCGGACTGATCAGGATGAAGGTCTTCAGCGGCGCACGTGGCAAGCCCCCCGGATCGGGCGAAACCTCCCAGACCACACGCATACCGTTAGGCACAAAGCCCCAGGATTGCATTACATAGGGCCATGTAAAATAAATTAATAAGCTGCAAAAGGGAATAAGAAAAAAAAGTGTTCCAAAAAGATCTACACGTGCTTTGGCAAGTGGTGACATCTTGCCATAGAAGACATCCACGCGTACATGCTCACCATGCTTCAGCGTATAGGCGGCGCCCATCAAAAAGATCACCGAGAAGATATACCACTGCGCTTCAATATAGAAATTGGAGCCCAACGTGATCCCAATCGCTCGTCCGACGTAACGATTGGCTACATTCCACACCCCTACCGCCACGACCAGTGGCACTAGCCAGAGCGTTAGTTGGCCTATGAACTCCGTAAAGGCATCAATGCCTTTGGACAGGCGCAGCAATCCTCGCATGCGTTCTCTCCATTAAAAAATCTGTTTTGTTATCGCTTGGCGGCTACGCCGCCAAGCGATAACAAAACAGAGGAGTGATGTACTCGTTGCACGAGCGGGCTTTAGATCGATCTTTTGTTCCGTGTTGGCGGAACAAAAGATCGAATTTGGGACTTGTCCCACACGGCCACCGACAAAACTACTCGTGCGTCGGCCCCCAGTTCGCCGGCGTGCGCCAGAGGCTCGAGATGATCAACTCGCGCACGCTGACCATTTCCTTGGGCAGACGATCATAGAGCTTGATGAAGAGCTCTTCGTGCAGCAGCATCTCTTTCTGCCAGTCATCAATATTGAGCTTCATCACCTGATCAAACTGCTCGCGGCTGAAGTTCAGCCCGCGCCAGTCGAGGTGCTCATAGTTGGGCAGCCAGCCAATCGGACTCTCGCAACTCGGCACTTCACTATGGGCACGCTGCACGATCCACTTGAGCGCGCGCATGTTTTCACCAAAGCCCGGCCATGCGAACTTGCCCTCGGCATCCTTGCGGAACCAGTTCACGCCAAAGATGCGCGGCGGGTTGTAGATTTCGCGCCCGAACTGCAACCAGTGGTTGATGTAATCGCCCATGTGGTAGCCCGCAAAGGGCAACTGCGCAAAGGGATCGCGCCGTACCACACCCATCTGCCCAAAGGCTGCCGCCGTCGTCTCCGAACCCATCGTCGCCGCCAAGTAGACGCCGTAGTTCCAGTTGAAGGCCTGGTAGACCATCGGCACCGTGGTGCTGCGTCGTCCGCCAAAGACGAAGGCCTCAATCGGCACGCCCGCCGGATCGTCCCAGGCCGGATCGAGCACCGGGTTGTTACCCGCCGGCGCCGTGAAGCGCGCGTTGGGGTGCGCCACTGGCGTGCTGCTCTCCGGCGTCCAATCGTTGCCCTTCCAGTCAATCGCGTGGGCCGGCTTCTCCTTGCTCATGCCCTCCCACCAGACATCGCCGTCGTCGGTGAGTCCTACATTGGTGAAGATCGTATCGCGCTTGCAGCTCTCCATCGCGCTCGCGTTGGTCTCATACGATGTCCCCGGTGCCACGCCAAAGTAGCCCGACTCGGGGTTGATCGCGTAGAGCTTGCCATCCTTGCCCGGCTTGATCCAGGCAATATCGTCACCAACCGTCGTGACCTCCCAACCCTCATCCTTAAAGTCTTTGGGCGGCTCCAGCATGGCGAAGTTGGTCTTGCCACAGGCTGAAGGGAAGGCTGCCGCCACGTAGGTCTTGCGCCCACTCGGCTCCTTCACCCCCAGAATGAGCATATGCTCGGCCAGCCAACCCTCTTGGCGCGCCATCACCGAGGCGATGCGTAGCGCAAAGCACTTCTTGCCCAAGAGCGCATTGCCGCCATAACCCGAACCATACGACCAGATCTCCCGATCTTCGGGGAAGTGGACAATGTATTTCGTCGTCGGATTGCAAGGCCACGGCACATCCTGCTGCCCCGGCTCCAGCGGTGCGCCTACGGTGTGGACACAAGGAATGTACTCGCCATCTTCGCCTAGCACATCATAGACCGCCTTGCCCATGCGCGTCATGATCTTCATGTTCACGACGACATAGGCCGAGTCGGTAATCTCAATGCCAATATGCGCAATCGGCGAACCAAGCGGCCCCATGCTGAAGGGAATGATGTACATCGTGCGCCCACGCATACAGCCCGTAAAGAGTGGCTGCAACGTCTCGCGCATCTCCTTGGGCGCCATCCAGTTATTCGTAGGCCCGGCATCACCCTTCGCGACCGAACAGATGTAGGTGCGATCCTCGACCCGCGCCACATCACTGGGATCCGAACGGGCCAAGAAACAGTTCGGGCGCTTCTCCGGGTTCAACCGGGTAAAGGTACCAGCCTCGACCATCTCGTTACAGAGTTGATCATACTCCTCCTGCGAACCATCGCAGAAGTGAACCTGATCGGGCTGACACAGCGCCACCATCCCGGCGACCCACTCCTTCAGCTTGGTGTGCTTGATGTAGTCTGGGAACTCCATGCGTTCCTCCCTGAACTAAAAGGCTAAACGGTGTTGCTCCGCTTCCCCAACGAATGCGGAGGACATACAACACGCCCTCAATCATACCATACCAAACTGCTTTATGTGTGCCGTAAGTGTACCGAATTGCTTGACGTAGTTTGTGATGTGCGCTACAATGTTGTTGGTTGTATAGTCAGTTTTGACTATACGTTTTTTGGGAATAATTTCTTGGGGGCCATGCCCCCAACCCCCCGCCGGAAGGGTGGTTCTTGGGGGCCATGCCCCCAACCCCCCGCCGGAAGGGTGGTTCTTGGGGGCCAT
>RSAS01000889.1 GCA_003934145.1 Candidatus Viridilinea halotolerans
TCTCCGCCTCTCCGCCTCTCCGCCTCGCCGCCTCACCGCCGCTGGCGCGCGATCCAGCGTGCGAGGAGCGGCACGCGGAAGCGGAGGCCATCTTCGCCTGCGCTGAGTAGGTCGCGTTCGAGGTAGAGCGCCACCAACTCTTCGCGCAGCGCCGCGTCGCGGATGACGCTGGGCGCACCGCCACGCGCCATGTGGTGCAGCAGTTGCTGTGCGGCGGCGGGGTTGGGGCTGATGTTGAGCAACCATTCCCAGATGCTGGAAAGGGCGTTGTCGCTCCGCTCGAGGAGCTTGGGGATGGCGGCATCGAGCGCCTCGGGGCTGAAGGGGATGCCTGGTGGACTGTCGAGGGGTAGCCGTCGCCGTTCGGCGTTGTAGCCGCTGAGTAGCACGTAGCCGAGCGCGTGGAGCAGGTAGGGCTGCCCGCCGGTCAGATCAAGCGCATGCTCAAGGGCGTCGTCGCTGTAGACCCCCGGCGGGAATTTGGGA
Organism: Candidatus Viridilinea halotolerans; assembly: GCA_003934145.1. Classification (GTDB taxonomy): domain Bacteria; phylum Chloroflexota; class Chloroflexia; order Chloroflexales; family Chloroflexaceae; genus Viridilinea; species Viridilinea halotolerans. The sequence continues at coordinate 487 of RSAS01000889.1, forward strand.
TGCGGCTGGCTGAGGACGCGCTTGGCATCTTCGGGTTCGAGGTAGCTCACCGCGATCTTCTGCACGCTCTTGAGCGCCTCGCGCCAGCGCGGGTGACATTCGGCGAGGGTTGTGGTGCCGCAGAGCGCCATGGCGATGCGCGGGTGGTGCTGGATGAGGCTGCGGATCAGGTTGAAGATGCGCTCGTCGAGCCGCCCGTGGCGCACCGCATCGTCGAGGCGGGAGAATTCATCAAGACTCAACAAGAGCCAGCGCTGCGCCCCGAGTTGCGTCTCTACTGCGCTGATCCAATCCTCGAAGCTGCGGTAGGGATCACTGCGTACTGCTGCCTCGGCCAGCGGCGGCAGTGCCAAGGGAAGCGTTGAGGCCAGCGCCGCTTCGCGTATGGCCCGTTCGCAACTGAGCAGCAGACCCGCCGCGTCCTCGGCATTGGCGTGGCGCTCCATGTCGAGAAAGACGGGAATGATGCGCGCCCCCAGGCGGCGCGGAAACTGTTGCAGCGCCGAGGTCTTGCCGGTACGCGGCTGGCCCAAGAGCAGCGGTGTGATCCGCATTGCGGAATTGGCTAGGAGATCCTCTAGCGTGCGAAAGAGATCGCTACGCCCGTGGAAGGAGGGATCGCCCGCCTCAAGCACATTCCCTGGGCTATAGTAGAGCGGCAACACCCCACTGCGCCGCAACTGTGCGGCCTGCGCCTCTGCCGCATCATGCAGCAACTCCTCCCAACTCTGGAGCGCGGCGGCATAGGCGAGCAGGCGTCCGCCGGCGCGGTTGAGCAGCGTAAGTTGCTCCTGCACCGCCGCCACCTGCTCACGCAGCCCATGCTCACGGGCGTTATAGGTGGCAGCCCCCAAGCCATCAGCCACCTGGCGGCTCACCGTACGCAGTGTAGCCAAAAGCTCCTCTTCCGCCTCGGGCAGCCCCGCAGCGGGCAGCCACGCCACGGCATCCGCGAAGCCCGCGACGCGCTCCAGCGTCGTGCAGCGCTCCAACTCCGCCTGCACAATCAACTGCAACGCTTGGGGCACCACCCACCCCTGGCGCAGCGACGCGCCCACATCGGCCAGCGCCGCCTGGCACGCCGCGCGGTCGCGCTGCGCCAAGAGCGCCACATGCTCGGCTAGGCCATAGAGCGGCAACTGGATCACCTCATCAAAGTGGAGCGGCTGACGCCGCCAGAGGCGCGCCGCCGCCGCCGGATCGCGCTGCGCCCGCCCACTGAGCCACATGCTCCAGAGGAGTTCGACGAGGTAGAGCGGCAGGCGCAGGAAGCTGATGATGAAGGTGAGGATAAAGGCAACGCCCACGGCAACGCCCACGACTACGGAAACGTTATTGAAAACGACCACGGAAACACCCAATGAAACGCCCAATGAAACGCCATAGAAAATACTCCAGAAAACAGTCAAACTAATTTTTAATGTAAAACCTACAAAAGCGATAAATAAAATACCAATTAAAATTAAAAAATTAAAATTTAAATAAACATCTTCATAAACTTTTTCAGAAATGTTTAAGGAAACACCAAAAAAATAACACAAATAATACTTAATAAAATATTTAAAGAAAAACTGATTTTATATAAAATTACCAAATATCCCATAAGGCCGAATGAATGACCGATTAATATCATAGCAATATATTCTTTCGAACCGGGTATGAAGCGAACGAGAAATGGCCCTCCAAAAATAACCAGCAGTAAGAAAAAGAGCCAGCCCACGATCCATTCAGCGAAGCGCCACAACAAACCATTGCTGAACGCACTCCCGAGCGTCCAGCCGAAGACTACCAAGAGGGCGGATCCCCAGTTGAAACCATCGGGCAGCAAGAGGCTGAGCATGCCCCCGAAGAGCAGCGTGCCCGCCAGGGGCAGCGTGAGCAGCAGCAGGCGACGGGCGCGGCAGAGCGCCTGGAAGCGCGGATCGCCGGCGACGGCGGCGCGCACCTGCCACACCTGTAGATCCTCATCGAGATCCTCGTGGATCGCCTTGGCGTAGCGGCGCAGGGTGAGGGGTTTGAAGAAGAGCCAGTAGAGGAGGGTGAGAGGGTTCATCTGCCTTACGCTTCATTCCCGCTTAGATAGGTCGCTGTCTGCCAAACTTCATCCACTTTGCGGGCGAGGATGGCGGCGGCGTCGGGGGTGAGGCTGCCGCTGAGGGTGTGGAGCGGGCTGGCGGTGAGGGGGCGGCCCTTCATTTTGTAGAGCTGGTCGCTCGCTACTTGCAGGCGTAGCGGGTGGTGTTGGCCCACGGCGAGCGCCAACTCCACCTCTTCGGCACTGAAGGGCCGGTCGTGGGGCTGGCGCACGAGCATGGCGGCCTCTTCGGGTGCGAAGCGCTCGAGGGTGTGGATGGTGCTGATGGCGTTGGGCATGTAGAAGCCCTTGAGTTCGGGGAGTTGGCGCAGCGGCTGACGGGTGGTGATGATGATCGCGGCGCGGCGCATGGAGTAGATAGAGCGCATCCAGCTTGCAAAGAGGCTGTCGAACTGCTGCGAACGTTTGAGGATGTCGCGGAATTCGTCGAGCAGCAGGACGAGCCGCAGTTGGCCCGCAAGCGCCCAATCGATAACCTGGTCGGTTAGATTGGCAGAGAGTTGGCTCGGCTCGTGCCAAAGTCGCTGCTGCAGATCGCGTAGCAGATCTTCATCACCCACGCCGTCGGGCATGTGAGGCAAGAGGTGGCGCAAGAGGTGGCGACGAAAGTGGGCGGGGTCTTCCAGCGTTCCCATGTCGAAGTAGATGGCATGGTAGCGGCCAAAAGGGGCGAGTAGTTGGGGCAACTTGGCTTGGAGGTAGGTGAGTAGGCTGGTTTTGCCGAGGCGCGCTTCGCCCACGAGCGAGCTGCTGTGCAGGTTTTGCAGGCTCTCGGCCAGCTCGATCACCACCTCTTCGCGCCCGATGAAGCGCTCTGGCGGACAGACACTCCCCGGTGTAAAGGGATTGCCCTGCATGGGCGGCGGCGGCGGGCGCTGCAGCAGGGGTGGGCGCGGCGGCATAGCTGGCGCGGCGGGCGTTTGCGCCGCGTGCTGCCACAAGCGCCCGTCGCCGCGCAGCCAGAGGACGGCTTGCCACCAGGGTTCGGCTTCGCCCAGGCTGGCGCGCGCCGCCGCGACGGCGCGATCAATCTGGCCGTCGCGCATGATCTCGCGAACGAGCGGCGGGAAGAAGCGCTTCATGGTGCCCATCGCAAGGCCGCCTTGGAAGCCTAGTACGGCGGGTACGCCGCCGCGACGGGCCAATTCGGGGGCCAAGGCGCGCAATGCCTTTTCCATTGCGTCGTTCGTGGCGCTGTAGCATGAGGCCAGCACCATCAACTGCGGGCGCACGCTCAGGCGCTCCACAGCATCCACCAACTCTTTCACCGCCACAAAATGGGCGCGACCATTGGCATGCTCCAGGCAGAGATACGGCTCACCGCTCTGCGTTAGCGTGCCGTGGGCCACCAGAAAGACGAGCGGCACGGCCTCGCGCAACTGCTCCAGCAGCGCGGGCAGCGTCGCCCGCGCCAGTGCCGCCGCGTGATCGCCCAGCAGCACCCACTCAATTGCGCCCAAGGCGCGTTGAAGGCGTGCCACTTCGCCCTCCACGTCCACCTCAGCCAAGCCATAATCGCCCAGATCAAGAGGGTTGGCCACCAGCAGCAATGCCCGCAACGTCGGACGGGGCGGCGGATCGCAGGGCGTCAGATCGGCGCTATCGAGCGTCCGCACCCAACGCACCCGCTCGCAGAGCGCCAAAGGCTGATCGTCATCGGGATCACGCAGCCGCTCCCAGTAGAGCGCGTGCAGTGCCGGGTCGGTAGCGGGAAGGCGCAAGCGCACCTGGAGATCGCCGCTGGCGGCGAAGCTGCGCGCTCGAAGCCAAGCCTCACGTAAGCGGGTAGCGGCAAAAAATTGACGCCCCAACTCGGAGCCGTAGGCCAGCGCATCCAGAGTGTGGCCCAACAACACCTGCCGATCCAACGTCAGGGCAACCGCCTCGGCCAAGCATGTCTTCACCCCACCCGATCCATGGTGCAGGTAGGCATCCACGAGGAGTGTACCATCCACCTGCGAGCGCAGGTCGAATTCAAGAGTGGAAATGAGCATGGTCTGCTGGCTTTTTATACGAGTGAGGAGTGACGGGCAGGGCTTATTGTATATCAATATACCACTTACCGTTCGCTTATTTTTTGACGGTTCACGGAAATGGGCAAAAACCCGTTGGAAGGAGGCGCTTGAGCGCCGTGAGGAGCCTGTCGCTGGGATGTAGTGGGCGCTTGGGCGGCGGAGAAGCCCCCGTTGTCGCACGTATGGCCGAAGCATTCGCCCTTCAAACGATTCCCTCACGTGCGACGAGTCTCTGGGCGAATGCTTCGGCCTCAATCCGTAACGCCACAATGGACACGGAGGGAACGGAACCCAGGCCGAAGCATTCGCTATAGGTTCGCTGGTGATGAGAGGATCATTGGGGGGGCGAATGCTTCGGCCATACGAACCCTCGGCCTAGATCATGGGGGCATGCTCGAAACTCGGCGAGAAATGAGCGAACGATGAGAGAGCATGATTATCATCCCTCCTCATCATTGGCAGGCAGCCTGCACAAGATACACCATGCAGCAGCATGGATCGCTCCCGATACGCTTAACATCTCGTGGCGTCTCCACGCATATCACCCCCCGCTTCGCCGCCCGATACCGTTATATACGAACGTTTGTTTGACAACTGACACGCGGTGTGCTATACTTACGGGTAGGAAATCAGATGCACCTACCGCACTACAGAAAGCATACGAACACATGCACAACGACACACACCCTCCTCCGTCCACCCGGAATACCGCCGCGACAACCATAACGACCACAACCACAACCACGGCGGTGCCGACGTTCCCATCGCGCGTCGATGTACTGGTCTGGAGCCACGCCGATGTGGATGTGCTGCACTGCTGTGATGGGGCCGCGAGTCGTATTGAGGTAGTGCAGGCGGGTCAGGTCATCCACACCATCCCTACCACTCGCCAGTGGCAGCGCGAACGGCAGCGGGCGCGCCGCTGGGCGGAGGCCCACCTCGGTCTCCGTGGCGACGACTCGCTCGATGGCCTTACGCCCCGTGCGGCCAAGCGCCGTCTGGTTATCCTGCTCACCAACAGCCTAGACTACCTGACGAACCTCTCGACCGACGACCTTCGGCGACGTTATGGCCGTGGAGCGGCGCAGCGCAGCCGCAACGACCTCGTGCGCGGCCTCATCGCTCGTGAGGAGCGGCGCTTCTGCCGCCTCGGCCTCGCCGATCTGCATGCCCTCTGGGTTTAGGCGCTGCCCCCTCCACACGCGGCCCCCTGCGTCGCACACTCCTTCGCTTCTTCTGTTCACGACCAAGGCAAACGCCTTGGTCGCCGTGATTCCTTTTCCTTTATCAGGAGCCCATTCCGTGATTACGCTTGTCATCCACGACCTGCTCGCCGACTACCACAATGAGCTCATCTTCGACCGCGAACTGGCGGAGGAGGTCTACCGCCGGGCGGTGGAGGCTCACCCCTTCCTCGCCGCCATCAACAACCCGAAGGCCATCTTGAATGCCGTGGCCGACCTGCCCGCAGGCGTTGCCAATGCGTATGGGGAGCCCACGCCGCACGAACTCGCGGAGCAGATCTTCACCCAGGTGACGTGCAACCCTCGCGGGACGACGGTGATCCCCCTTCGCCCCATGTTCGCGCTCGTGATCCAGCAGGTGACGCCCTCGCCCCCAGGGGAGCCCCCCATCTACAGCGGGAGCGTCATCTCGACGGGTGCCCAGCGCCTCGCGGGGCCGTGGACCGCCTTCCATCCGGGGACGATCCTCGTGCGGGTGCTGGATGACCCCACCTTTCTGGATCACCTGGAGCAGCGCATAACCACGCCTCCCACCGCTCGCTCCGCTTGAACAACCCCGTACCCATTTCCCGCTGCGGGCATCGTGCCCGCAGCGATACCCTCTCATGATGAAGGAGCCCGTAATGGTTTCCACTCCACACGACGATTTGCAACGCCACGCGATGGAGGACGAGCACGATGCCTCCCTGTATCGCGCCCCTGACCCTTTGCCTGCGCTACCTCCCACGGATCCGAGCTTCCCAGCGTGGATGGCGGTCTTACGGGTTGACCAGCGCGAAGTGCGCATCATTCGCGGTGACCTCATCGCCGCGTATGCAGAGGACTTCCCAACCAACCCCGACGCTTCCATCAGAGCACCCTTCATGGGGCGGGATGCCACGGGGGCGGAGTGGTTCCCCATCTCGTACTGGTTTTCCAACGCGGTGAAGGCGGCACTGTATCTCGTTGACTACCTTGCCACCACGCCTGCGCCAGACCTTGAGCCGGAAGGGGATGCCGACCCACCGGCTTGGATCGTCGTCTGGCGGGCTGATCACGGCGAGTTTCGGATCGTTTGCAGCGAGGTGCTGGATCGCTACGACTCCTGCTTTGCCGAGGGTGGCCCGTTCGACGGCCCCGACCGTGAGGGTGTGGAATGGGCGTACTACGGTTGTGAAGCCTTTGGCGCCCCATCCTTCGCCGCACGCGCCATGGCACACATCGCGGCAGGCCACACCACCGCCTTCGGCGCTGTTGACTATGACGCCCCGCCCACCGCGGTGTCGCTACCGTAAGCTCGCCAGCGTGCCCTTCCCCAGCCCTCTCGCAGCACTGCGCTGCGGGAGGGCTTCGTGTTTCCGTTCAGCCACTAGGAGGCCCCCGTATGGGCTACTACTTCATCTTCACGACGTGCATCGGCTGCGGTCAACCCTTCACCTGCCACCCAGAACGTGTCCCGTCGCTTCGGATCAACCCGCACGGCCAGCCCGATCCGGCGGGCACCCGTCACCCCATCTGCCGTACCTGCTGGGATCGCCGCCAAGCCTATCGCCGTCAGCACGGCCTGCCCGAAGAGCTCTTGCTCCCTGGAGCCTACGCGCCTGCGCCGGAGTTGGGTGACGATGGCAGTGACTGGGGTGATGGTGGCGGCGATGCCTAACCCCCGTGTCATCTCCGTCAGTCGGCGCAGCGATATTCCGGCCCTGCACGCCGCGTGGCTGCGGGGCCGGATCGCGGCGGGTTGGGTGGCCTACGCCAATCCCTACAACCGCCGCCCCATCGTCGTCTCGCTTGCCCCCGACGCGGTGCGGGCGCTCGTCTTCTGGACGCGCAACCCCCACCCGCTCATCGCCCTCCTGCCCGAACTCGAAGCCCGCTACGCACGCCGCCACTACCTCCACCTCACCGTCACCGGCATGGATCGCCGCATTGAGGAGCGCACTCCTGCCGTCGCTGCTGCGGTGGCAGCAGCGGCCACACTGGCCGAACGTTACGGGCCGGATTACGTTTGGTGGCGCTTTGACCCGATCCTCGTCAGCGCCGGCACACCGGTAGAGGAGGTGCTTGACCGCTTTGGGCGGCTCTGTCGCCTGCTCCAAGGCGTCACCACCCGCTGCACCGTCAGCTTCCTCGATGGCTACCGGAGTGCGCTGGCCAATCTCGCCCAAGCGGGCATCGTCCCCGACCCCGCCTACTTCAGCGGAGCCAGCGACCCCACCCGACAGGTGCAGATGCTCACCCGCCTCCACGCCATCGCGTCGGCCCACGGCATCGCCCTTCAGACCTGCACCGAAGACGCGGTGGGGGCCGCCGTGCCGGGCGTGGTGGCGAGCCGCTGCATCGATCCGGTCGTCATCGAGCGCATCGCCCCCGGCTTCCCGCTGCCCAGCAGCCCCTCGCGCCCGGGCTGCGGCTGCGCCGTCAGTGCGGACATCGGTACCTACGACAGTTGCAGCCACGGTTGCCGCTACTGCTACGCCACCCGCTCGCCTTCCGTGGGCCGGGCCAATGCGCAACGCTACCGCGCAGACGGCTTTCCGCTTGACCACCTTCCCGAAGGAGACCCGCAATGACAAACCCCTCGGACTGGACGCTTGACCTCGATCACCGCGATCTCGCATTGCGCTACGCCCAACAGGAGCTTTCGGCCCTGAGCTACGCGCTCGCCGTTCTCAATCGGATGTACCACACCTACCCCTTCTTGACGGGTCTCCCTATGACATCGGCGCTTCGCCTCATCCCGGGCCTGCCGACGGCGGTACAGAGCGGCTTGGACGATGCACTGCTCGTCGCCGACACCGCCGCCTTTCTCGGCCTCACGCACGAGCGACCGCCCTATCGTGAGGATGTGCTGACCAAGCACCTCTACGTTGAGTCGGACGCCTTCTTCCCCGCCCACCCTGATGTGAACGAGGTCATCGTCCTCGTGCCGCACCACGACCGCGCCCACCCAGGGCAGCGTGTTTGCGGCTGGTTAGCCCCACCGGAGGAGTTCACGACGATCCTCGTTGGCCCCTGGTTCTGCGCGACGACGATGGCCGCGCTCGCAGTCGGGGTGGATCATCTCCACCAGTTGATCCTCAGTAAGCCTTCCTCTCAGGAGATGTGAGCCATGCCCCCTCGCCCATCCCCCATCCCCGTGTGGGAGCAGTGCCCTCGCTGCTCCCTTCCCCTTCCCCTGCCACATCATCCCCACCTCTGTCCGCGCTGCCTGCGCTGGGACGAGATCCACGCCTTGATCCGTGCCCGTGCCACGCACCCAATCCCGCTTTCGTGGTTCCCGGTGCTCATGCCGCTCGTTGCCGCCCACCTGTGTTGGAGCGCAGCCCCGGATGCCCAGACGTATGCATGGGCAAAGGCTGCGGCACGCCTTCGAGCCCCACGTCCGGCCTTCTGTGGGCCACGTTGCATGGAACGCGCTGCCGAGGCCATGAACGGAACCAACACGCCCGTACATGCCAACCCAGGCCGCTGTGGGTGCTGCCAGCAGCCCACCCTCCCACGCCACGAGTATTTTCTGTTGGCGTTCTGCACCCGCATGCCCCACTCGCTCCCCAATGGAACGCGGGCCATCATCCAAATCGGAGCGGTGCAGATTCTCGCTACTCCCGTTGCGGAGGCGTCGGCAGTGCAACAGGTGCTGCTTGCTCACGACGCGCTCGCTGATTGGCGCGTCTTTTCTAGCCCGCTGCTCGCCTACGCAGTGGCGGTACACCACCCCACGCCGCCGCCCCCCCCGCCCGACATGGTTGAGCGAGCCTTCAACGGAGGCGTTCGGGTGCGGGCCGTGGCGCGTCAACGCGAAGCGAATCCGACCATGACGGTCACGATCTCCGCGCCAGGCCACCCGCTCTGGATCATCCACACCAGCGCACGTCACGTTGGTGAGGTAGACCGCATGCTGCGGCGGCTCGGCGTGCGCTTCGCCTCCATCATCGGCCCCCAGCTTTGGCTGGCATTGGGGTTGCCGCCCATCACACGCCAGCCGTAGGAGACCGGGGTGGAGATCTACGAACACCATGCCCAGAGCATCCTCAGCGCCCAGAGGACGGGCCCCCTCACCCGGGGGCCCTTTCCTTTTACCCACAGTCTCAACGCCTTCACCGGCTGCCAGTTTGGGGCCACCACCTGTGGGCTCTTCTGTTCGGCCCCCTTCGTGAAGAACTGGACGTATCGCCCGTCGGCCCTTCACGATGTGGCGTGGGGGGACGGGGTGCTGCTGAAGGTCAACGCCCCGGACATCTTGGCTGACACCCTCGCCCGCTCGCGTCCCGCCTTTCGTCAGCGCATGCGCATTCTCATGTCGCCGACAACCGACCCCTACCAACCCGTCGAACAGGAGCGCGGCCTCACCCGCCGCCTCCTGGATGTCTTTGCCCAGTACGACGACCTTGACCTGCTGGTGATCCACACCCGTTCGCCGCTCGTGCTGCGCGACCTCGATCTGCTCCAGCGCATCCCCTACGCATGGCTGTCGCTCACCATCGAGAGCGACGACGACCAGCGCTTCCGCGATCTCGCTGGGGGGCCGCTGCCCTCGCGCCGCTTGGCGGTCGCGGCGCGCGCAGTGCAGGAAGGGGTCAAGACGCAGATTACCATCAGCCCATACCTCACCGCATCTCCCGCGTTTGTTGAACGCCTCTTGGCTACCGGCGTCCAGCGCTTTGTGGTCGAGAGCATGCATTCAGGGGATGGTGCCAGGGGCGCGCGTACCGCAGCGACCGCGTGGCCAGTGTATGACCCGGCGTGGCACGACGAGGAACCGGCCCGTATGCTCTTGGCCCAGCTTGAGGAGTGCGGCGTGACGGTGGGGTGGGGAACCGAAGGGTTCTGCGGCATCCCCTACCGCTCAGAGCATGCAGCAGCCCACGGCACGGCACGCACTGCCGCAACGCAACGGGCGCAGGTGCGCGCAGCGCAAGCCCACACGCTACCTGACGCGCACCCAGACGACCTCACCGTCACCTTGGGGCGTCGCGGCGAGCCTCCGCGCGTGCTGCGCGGCTTCAGCTACTTCTGGCTGAAGTACATCAGCGACTTCAACCCGGCGATCCACTGCGCGGGCTGCTTGTCGGGGAGCTACCACGACCTCGGCGCGCCCATCATCCTGCCGGCGCGCCACATCCTCGACGCGCAGCGGGCACCGGTCTTCTACCTGTGCGGCGTGAGCGAAACCCAATGGGCCGATAACCTGCACATCCCATTCGTCTTTGCTCCGGGTGAGGAGGTGGTGACGAGTACCTACCACGGCGTTGCCATCCACATCGCCAACGCACGGCGGCTCGCTATTCCGTGGATTGAGGATGGATGGCAGGATTTTCCGCGCAGCTACACCACCTGTCGGAACTGGCAATTCGGCGTGGCCCACTTCGGCTACAACGGCAGCACACGCCCCGCGCAGGGCGAGTTTCGCACTCCCCAACACCAACGCACCCCGGAGTACCTTATCCGACGCACGCGCCGCCGGATTACGCGGGACTAACCAGCGCGTTCACCAACGAGGTTCCCGATGAGCCATTGTCGGCATGGGCTTGACCCGATTGATGCCGCCTTGCACGCCTGGGGGATGTGCCTCTGCGCGTTGTACTCCCCCCGCCCCCCACGGCCTCCGTGGTCTCGGGCCGACATTGACACCCTGCTGGGCGTGATGGGCTGGGAGTTGCGCCCGGCGCCACAAGGCGGCTGGTACGGCTACGACCCGGCCCGTGAGCTCTTCGTCCCCAACCCCCACGGCGAGGCCGGGGAGGACGCAGCCCACTTGGATGAACTGGTGGTGCGTTGCGCGTGCGCACGGGCGCTGGCCGGGCCGATGACCGTGGCCGAGGCCCGCGCCATCCTCACCCCCCTGGGTATCGACCTGCACGGCGGGCATCGAGGCTCCCGGGGCTGGCGCTGGCAGGCGCACCATCCGATGAACGATTGGCGGTCGCTGGCGTATTTCTCATTGTCCGAGGTCGTCGCGGTGAGTCAACGCTACCTGCACGGGCTGCAGACCGCACGCAACCAGCCGGTGCTGACGCAGTTGACCGCCCAAGCGGAACCATCGGCGCAGCGCACGACCCAGCGCCACACGAGTGCCCGCCCACGGCTGGCGACCACGATCATCGGCAACGGGGGCCGTCGCACCCGCTCACAGCTCTCCCCGCCAAGCGCCGCGCCCACGCAGCCCACGCTCGATCTCTTCAACGGCAGTACCCGTCCCTCGCCGGATCGCACGAAACCCGCAACGCCCGAAGCGCACCAGGACACCCATGAGCGGTGAGGCGAGAGACGGGAGACGGGAGGCGAGAGACGAGAGACGGGAGGCGGGAGGCGGGAGACGAGAGACGGGAGGCACGAGGCACGAGGCAAGAGGCAAGAGGCACGAGGCACGAGGCAAGAGGCAAGAGGCAAGAGGCAAGAGGCAAGCGCAGAGCAGAACACGAGTCGTAAGACACCGTACACCCTAGGGAATACCGCTATCACACGCGCAACACGAGGACGAACAGCCCGCCACCACACGCACGGCAAAGGAGGGAAGATACCAATAAAGTAGAACGTTTGTTTGACAACCGGCGGGGTTTCTGGTATACTGTGAGTAGCAAAACAGATCACATCCCAGTGTCAAAGGAACATGCGATGAAAAACAAACAAACGACCACTACCCGCACCCGCCCGCCTCGCACCGTCTTCTTCCGCGACGAATGGTGGGTGGCGGGCCAGCCCGGACGGGTTGGCTTCGAGATAGGCGTGATCTGCATCTTCTGGGGACGCCCCTTCGTCTGGTTGCCCGGCTCACAGGTGCTGGTGTGCATTCCACCGGTCGTGCCGACGTACCACACGACCCCCACGCCGCTCGCGTAGTGACCACCTGACCACCGTCGAGGCGGGCGACCGCCCGCCTCCCCTTCACGACAGATCAATGGAGAACCCCGATGAACCTCGAACAGACAACGCGCATCATCACCCAAGCCGATCTCCGCATCACGCACCATCGCCAACAGATCGCCGCGTGGTACGAGAGCATTCCGACGAATGACCCGTACACTGCGGCGACGCGCCAGAAGGTGGCCACCCTCCTCAAGCACCTCAACCACGCCCGGCTGGCCGTGAGCGCCACGCGCATCGCCGCCAGCACGGTGGAAGCGCCGAACCTCCCACTCCACCGCGACCTGGAACGCATGCTGCAGGACGTAGACCACCTCATCGCGGCCCTCAACACCGTGTGGCACCGCATCGAGGCCAAGGCCAAGACGATGAGCAGCAGCGATCCCAAGCGCGCTGCCTACCTGCGCCTCGTGGCGCAGGTTAAGACGGCGCGGATGGCATGCCTGCGCGTCCGTGAGACCGGCCTCACGGTCACCCCACTCGACTACCGCCCGGATGAGCTGCTTTTCTAACCGACGCACATCCTCGCTCGCTCGGCCCCCACCGCTCGCCCGGTCTGCCCCCCACGCAGGCCGGGCGCTTGATTCCCCCGTCCAAACGGAAAAGGAGCTTCCGATGTCTGACCGTCCCACCCCAGACATGACCAAAGTGGAGAGCCGCAGGCACTTCGTCAAGCTGTTGGAACAGGAAATCGGCTTGGTGCCTGACGAACACATCCCGCTCATCGCGCGCATCGCGGATCGGTTCTACGACCACTTCTACGATGGGTGGTACGCCCTGAGCCCTGCTGAAACGCTAGAACGGGTCGACCGCGAGGGCTGTCCCATCTCGCGGGCCTTCGCCACGGCAGCGCAGCTCTGTGGGAGGCCCACGCCGTGCGACTTCTTCGGCATGCGGATCAACCCGTACGCGCCACCAGCGCGTCTGCCGATCCCTGAACCGCTGCCGTCAGCGACGCCCCCAGCGTCGGCCACGGCCACGCCGCCCGCGCCTTCCACGCCTCCCACGCCGCCTGCGGTTCCCACGCCGGCCACGCCTCCCACGCCGCCCGCGCATCCCACGCCGCCTGCGGTTCCCACGCCGGCCACGCCTCCCGCGCCTCCCGCGCCGCTGCTGCGCGTAGTGTGGCAGCACGGGGACGTGGAGGTGCAGCATCACCTGGAGCCCCGCGCCCCGCGCTTCGAGGTGTGGCAGGCGGGTCAGGTGGTTGTCACGCTGGCCGCGACGCGGGCGTGGATGACCGAGCGGCGCACCGCGATTGCACTTGCCGCGAACCTCGCGGGAGTACCCGCACCGGCGACGACCGTACCGGTCGCCCCACCGCAGGCCACGTCATCGCCGGTGACGCCGCCGCCGCTGCTGCGCGTGGTGTGGCAGCACGGAGATGTGGAGGTGCAGCATCACCTGGACCCCCGCGCCCCGCGCTTCGAGATCTGGCAGGCGGGTCAGGTGGTCGTCACGCTGGCCGCGACGCGGGCGTGGATGACCGAGCGCCGGGCCGCTGTCGAACGCGCTGCAGACCTCGCGGGGGTTGCCCCGCCCGCCACCGCCACCGCCACCGCTGCCACCAGCCTCGCGCCTGACAAGCCGGTGCCGCCGGAGCGCATCCCCATCCTCATCTTTCAGGTAGCGCAGATCCTCCAGGAGGAGAACACCGCCCGCTCGCACGAGGCGGTAATGGAATGCGCACGCGAGATCGTCGCCACTGCGGTCACGCAGGGCTACCGCGCCTTTCTCGACCTTGAAACCGAGGCGCAGATGACCATCAATCGCCTGTGCGCAGATTTCGAGGCAGAGGGCCGCGAAAAGATCATCATCTACAACCGGTTCTAAACCAAGGAGGAACTGATGGCGACCAATACAAGCCTCACCGCCCGCTCCGACCCCACCTACGAGTTGCTCCTCGTCAGCGCCAACGGGCTGCTCCGGCTCTGGCACGACCGGGGTGAGAATCCTGGCTACAAGATCGAACACGCCGGCGAGGTGGTCTGGTTCCGCCCGCCAACGCGCTTTCAGTGGCGGAAAGACCGCACAGACGCCCTGGCGATGGCGATGGCGATGGCCACAGATATTGGGCAGACCATCGGCCCGCCCACCGTGACGGGCGCAATCCCGATTACCGGCTGTGCCCCACGCAAGGCGGAGAACCGCGAGCATCTGGCGATGCTGGGGCGGCTCTACGGCGAGCATATTGAGACCGCGTTCGCAGAAGAGCCCGCGCTGCGCCGCTCCTGAACCATGTCAAGCGCCCACGCCCCAACCCCCTCAGCCAATACACGCCGGGGTGTCGTTCGGGGGGGGTGGGCGCTTGGCACATGGATAGCCCCTGATCTTACTAGCGGATTAAAGCACACCCGCCCCTGGTCTACGAGAAGATCAGAACAAACCCTTCTCCCCTTGTGTCAAAGGAACGCCGATGGCCGCACCGCCAACGCCCCTACTCGCCATTCCCCCGCCAGTGAGCGCCACGGCACTCAGCGACGCACAAGTCGGCCTCACCGAAGTCCTTAAGCGGCTTGCTCCGGACGATACGGCCCTCCATCGTGCCATTGAACGGCTCCGGCGGCTACGCTACGTCCATCCCCCGCGAGAGTTCACCGGCATTGAAGCATGCTTCCAGAGTCACTCCCTTGGCGATACCGAGCACCACCGGGTCGGCCTCGATACCGACGGCACGGCACCAACAATTGCCTGCACATGCCCAGGCCGAGGGCATCCATGGTGCGTACATCGCCTCCGCTACCGGCTCGAACTCGCCGAATTGGCGCTGCGCGACCCGGTTGACCTGCTTGAGCGCATTATCTCGGACGCCGCTCGTTTCCACGTCACCACCATGCCAAACGACACGCCACCCCCACCCGACGCCGATGAGTGGTGGCTCAGCGGTGAGCCGCCACCGCACACGGACGCTGACCGGCGCGAGAGCCCCCCACTCACGACGTGTCGCCGTACCAGCCCGGATGCCACTGCCGACGTGCAGACATGGCTGGACGCCTTGGATGACGCATACCCGCTGTAGGACTCAACTTATCACCGGTCACCGGCAGAAGATCATTTCAGCAGACGTCCGCTACCTGATGGCCCGGCGACACCTCGCACAAATGATCAGGATTGACGCAGAGCCGATGACCACAACGGTGGATCAGATGCAACCCTGGCGTCAGATTGCCCTTCGCCAGAGTATAGGCATAGCGATGGGCCTGAAGTTTCTTGCCCTGACGCTTCAGGACGCCATAGCCCAAATCAGTTGCTCCCGTCCAGATCCAGCAGCCATCCGGATCATCCGAACGCTGCACCTTACTCCAAAAGAGCGGGTCTTGATCCAGAACATCCGCAGCAACTGGCACGAGCAATGCGGGATGATTGGTCGCAAGCCATGCATGCATAACTTCATAGGCTCGCTGGAGTTGACCATTGACCGTTGACGGTTTTACGCCAACGTCACGGGCAATTGCCTCCATTGTCTCCGGATCGTGCTCAAACCCATAGTAGCGCCCCACAGAGGTAGCAAGCGTCACCGTTGCATGGGATCGTTGCGACACTTCATCCAGTGCGATCAGCAACGCTGGGCGCAATGCCCAAAGCTGCATGAGAGTCTGTGCAGGCAGCCGTGCCGCCGGAATGCGGCAAATATTGGTTGCAAGTTGTACTCGCCGCTGCTCCACCGTGGGCACGCGCTCCGTCCGTGGTGTATCATACTGAGCGCGCCGTTGCTCACGCTTGCGGCGATTAAGTGACTTTAACATCACAGCTCCTTGGCGGCTCCACGGGCCGCGTTGTCGCTACGGAACATAACGTAGCGAGGATGGGCCTATGCTACCAGATACGTTTTGCAGTACGAACATCTGCATGATGCGGCACTCATCCTCCCCCCTCCATCGCATCTTGCGCCAAGAGAATCAAAATACCCCCGTCTTGCTCCTCCTCCAAACGCGGCGTTTGCACCTGAATACTGGCCTCCAATTCACTCGGCGTCAAGTTGTAACGTTCCAACAACTCATACTGCGCCTCGTAGCTCTGGAGAATCGCGTTGCGAGTCAATAATTTATTGAGCGCCGGGACGACCAACTCCAGATCACACGGGTCACGGTGACAAAGAACTCGGCGAGGATCTGGGTGGTCAGGGCGCCCAGATCCTGCTGCACCAACAGATCGAGCAGCATGATCGCCTGTTGTTGCTTCTGTGGCTCGGCCCGATCATAGGCATAGACGAGAACGTTTGTATCAACCAGTACCTTAACGCTCATACAAGTCCTCGCGCTGCCAGGAACGACGACCCTCAGTTGGCCCTAAGGCCACAAGTTGGGCGAGGTACGCTTGCTCGACAGCCCATGCCTGGTGGTCACGGCGCGGCAGTTGCCCATACTGCAGGTGGCGGTCAAGCGCCTGGCGAATGATCTCTGCCTCCGGCACGCCAGTCGCGCCTGCAATTCGTTTCAGCAGCGCGTCCTGGGTTGGTTCCAAATAGATCTGTTTGCGAACTTTGACTGTCATACCGCACATCCTCAGCTATCCATCATACTATACCGCATCTCTTAGCATAGGGGCGCGGAGTTCACGGCTGAGTGCGCCAGCAACTTCGGCCAAGAGCAGAGCTGGTACGACCATTGAGGACGCGAGGGAACCAGGTTCCCTCCCACACTCTTCCTGCACCTTTTGGTCACACCCCACAGAGGTGATGTTTAGCACCCTTCGTCGCCGCCCAAATGTACTAAAAAACCACCCCAAAAGGCCCGTTTCATGTATAAATAGCAGCTGTTTCGTAAACAGCAGGTCCGGGGTTCGAGCCCCCGCATTGGCTCCAGTGTGAACGTGCGTTGGGTCGGTGGGGTTGATTGCCACGCAATCGTGACGCCTACCGCCAAAGCCGTTGGCATAGATTATATCTATGACCAATGGCTTGGTGGTAGGCGTTGCTGTTGCGTAGGCGCAGTGCTTCGCTCGAACAGGAGTGCATCCGCCGTCTGATGCTCGAAGCGAGTATCGGGCGGGCGTGATACCAAAGCCGATAGCCGATAGCCGATAGCTGATAGCTGATAGCCGATAGCCGATAGCCGATAGCCGATAGCCGAGCATGGCATCTCAATGCG
>RSAS01000501.1 GCA_003934145.1 Candidatus Viridilinea halotolerans
AACCACCCCCATATTTTGCGTCTGTTTGAAGCGGGTGCGGTGACGTTGCCCGATGGCCAGGTGCAGTACTTTATTGCCACGGAGTATCTGGCCGATGGCTCGTTGGCCGATCTCTTGACCCGCAGCGGTGGCCGCTTGGGTGAGGTGCATGTCTTGACGCTGGCGCTGGCGATTGCGGAGGCGTTGGCCTATGCTCATGAGCATGGGGTGATTCACCGCGACCTGAAGCCGAGCAATATTCTGATGCGCGGCCAGGGGTCTGCTATTCTCGCCGATTTTGGCATTGCGCGTTCGCTGACGGAGCAGACGATTACGCAGGGCAACCGGGTTATGGGCACGTTGGCCTATATGTCGCCCGAGCAGACGCTTGGCGACCGCAGCATGGTGGGGCGGGGGAGCGACATCTACTCGTTTGGGGTGATGCTCTACGAGATGTTGAGTGGCTACCAGCCGCGCACCAACCCTCACCTGCCCGATCTGGTGGTGGTGCAGATGATCCAGCAGCAGCCCTTTCCGTCCCTACGCGAGAAGGCGCCCCACGTCAGCGCGGAGTTGGCGCAGGTAGTGCAACGCTGCCTACAGCCCAACCGCGCCCAGCGCTACAGCACGATGCAGGAGGTCTTTAACGACCTGCGGCGCATCGCTGCACGTCAGGGAGTGGCGTTGCCGAGTACACCCACCCCGCGCCAAGCCGTTCCGCCGCCCTCAAACACCTCTTGGCTGCTGATTGCGGGCCTCGTGGGGGGAGGAGTGCTGTTGCTGCTGGTGATTCTCTTGTTTGTGGTGTTGGGTACGGCGGGGTGAGGGGTGAGGGGGGGAATGCTGGTGGGTGTGTAATCTTAAACACTTACGAAATTCGCTGGAAAACCTGTGAATTCGCGAGCTTCCAACCACCCTCGCTCCAAATAAGAATGTACTTATTGATTGCGTATGATGGTTCCTGCGCACCATTACTGTAAAAGAGAATCCACTTCTCATGCGCGTAGACCTCAGCCTGCGTCTCTATGTTTGCTTCGACATTAGAAAAACGAATTACTTCCTTAGTATTTCTTGTTAGATTTAGTGAGATAAATTGAATGTGTTTTAGATCCATCTTGATTACTTGATGATTAGCCATATTACGAATATATTCTGCTGCACGATTATAAAATTCATGAGTGCAAACATTGTAAATAGCTCGCATATCAGAATTTCCCAAACTTGCATTGTAGACTTGAATAATGTTTTGTAAAATTACATACTGATTTAGTAATTCTTTATACTGAGAAGAGACTTGAACCAACTGCTGCTCTTCGGCCTTGCTAGGCCTACGCTTCGTTAGTGTATTAGTCAGGTCGGCCAACTTTCCACCAAGTTCGAGTAGGAGATCAAGGGTACTCATAGCGGAGCCTTTCGTGCAGTGTCTCAGCGCAGTTCGTATGGTTCTATGATACTATAGGTATTGAGCATGTGTCAATATTGTTTTATACGAGTGTGATGTTGCCATACGGTTTTTGAAGGAAAACGTACATATTTTCCATTTGCCCATGAGGAACACAACCTCCCACAACGTTTCTAAGGACGGACAGAAAAGGTGTACGTCATCCCACAAGAACCGCATTGCAACGCCAAGAATCTCAACGCCTTACCCCCTCTCCCACAACGTGGGAGAGGGGGCAGGGGGTGAGGGCCATCCGGGGCATCCCAAGAGAGTACCTTGTCAAAGCGGAGAAACAACCTGCTAGGTGCGTGCCGTGCAGCCGCCATTCATACCTCTACCCATCCACCGGCGCGCACCTGGCAGGTCTGAAGGGGGAGCCAATGGCTCATGAGACCTAGCAGGTGGGGCGCGGTACTATTTTGGCGTACCACAAGCGGCTGCACGCGCCCCACCTGCCAGGTCTGGGGCGTTGCAACGAATTGGATGTCTCCGAAAAACCTTCACCCACCAAGAGGTCTCCTCAGCCCGAAGAGCATAGCGCTACCACAGACCATCCCTGTACCTTACGAAACACGCGTGAAGACTTGCGAATCAGTAACTTTCCAGCCGCTATCACTCAAAGCGAGAATATACCGATTAAGTGGGTATTCTGATTTCGATGAGCCATCATTGCAGAAGATATGCCATGTTTCTTGTGTATAGACTTCGACTTTGGTTCCCGTGTGTACTTCGGTGCCAAAAAAACGAATTATTTCCTTATTATCCTTTGTTAGACTTATAGAAATAAATCGAATTTCTCCCAAATCCTCTTTAACTATATTTTGATAGTGCAAATTACGAATATGTTCCTCTGCACGCTTGCAGGTATAATGATCGCAAATATTGTGAAGATTTTGCATATTGCAATTCGCTAAACTCACATTGTAGAACTGGATGATCCTTTGAACGTCCCCATATACATTCATTAGATCTTTGTACTCAGCAGAGAATTGAACCAACTGCTGCTCTTCTTTACTGAGCCTGCGCTGCGTTAGTGTATTAGTCAGATCGGCCAACTTTCCACCAAGTTCGAGTAGGAGATCAAGGGTACTCATAGCGAAGCCTTTCGTGTAGTGTATGAGCGCAGTTTGTGTGGGTCTATGATAATATAGGTGTTGAGCATGTGTCAATATTGTTTTATACGGATGTCATGGCGGTTGCAAAGTCATTCTGATTGTCCGCAGATTACGCAGATGAGGAAGCAATAATCTGCGTAATCTGCGTAATCTGCGGATAACACCTGAGTCTGCTGGGACTTTGCAACCGCCATGACACGGATGTTTCATGGATAGAAAATGTGTACGTCCCTTCTGGAACCGCATTGCAACGCCAAGAATCTCAACGCCTTTCCCCCTCTCCCACAACGTGGGAGAGGGGGCAGGGGGTGAGGGCCATTACGTGACATCCCAAGAGCCTATCCGTGGCACCGTGACGGTAAAGATTATCACCAAAGGTATCCCCATGACGCCCAATCCCTCGCTCACCAAACTCATCACCTTCGTACTCCTCTTCGTTATGACCGCCGGGAGTCTTGTGCATCTGCCGTTGGCGCTGGCCCACGACGCGGAGCGTCCGGCGACGGTGGATTTGGCCCAGGAGGGCGGGGTGGCGGCGGTGAGTGTGGGTTGGTTGCATACGTGTGTGCTGCTGCGCGATGGGGCGGTGCGTTGTTGGGGGGCGAGTGGCGAGGGGCGCACGGCGGTACCCGCCGATTTGGGGCCGGTGAAGGCGGTGAGTGCCGGGTATGACCATAGCTGTGTGTTGACGCAGGATGATCGCGTGCGTTGTTGGGGGGGCAATAGCTTTGGCCAAAGTGCGGTGCCGGCTGATTTGGGCGCAGTGAAGCAGTTGAGCGCCAGGATAAATGTGACGTGTGTGTTGACCCAGGATGACCGTGTGCGCTGTTGGGGTATTCCAGTAACCAATCAGATCATGGTGCCGCCCGATCTGGGGCCGGTGAGCGCGATGGATGCTTCGTTGAGCCTGCCGCCGGGCAATGGGGTTACCTGTGCGATCACGGGTGGCGGTGGGGTGCGCTGTTGGGGCAATATTCCTGAGCTTGATGGGATGCCGCCACCTGCCGACTTGGGGCCAGCCAATCAGATTAGTGCCGGAGGCTCCCACGCCTGTGTGATCCGTGACGATGGCTCGCTGCGCTGTTGGGGCAGTAATGGCCAGGGGCAGACGGCGGTGCCGGGTGGCTTGGGCACAGTACGCCAAGTGAGTGCGGGCTTCTTCCATACATGCGCCGTCACCTCGGCCAATGCGTTGCGCTGTTGGGGCTTTAATGCCAATGGGCAGATCAATGTTCCGGCTAGCTTGGGGCCGGTGGTGCAGGTGAGTGCCGGGTATCAGCATACGTGTGCCGTTACAACCAGTGGGGGCTTGAGTTGCTGGGGGAGTGACGAGCAAGGTCAGCTTGGCGAGGCTCAAGGAATCCCTTGGGGCAATGTGGGGCCAGGCGAGCCAGCGGTAACCCAGGTGCCCGCTGCACCCGCGACGCTGGTGCCTGCACCGCGTATGCCGACCAGTGGCGAGATTGCCTTCGTTCATGGTGGACTGATCTACCTGCTCGATCTAGCGACTGGCCAACGTTCGCTGCTGTTCGATGACGGAAGCGTTGGAACCCTAGATACCGATGGACACCTTAGTTGGTCGCCTGATGGACAGCAACTGGCCTTTACTTCACGACGTGCAGGAAGTAGCGCCAGCCAAGACATCTATCTCTTTGATATGCGTAGCCGTAGCGTTGAGCGAGTAAGCAACGATCCGCGGGATGCCTATGCGCCTAGCTTCGGGCCCGACGGCTCACTCTACTTTGTACAGATCATTGAGCCTCATGAACGCAATCGGGTTGACGGCAGTTGGGCTTTAATGCGCCGTAGTCCTGATGGCACGATCACCACTGTTTCAAGCGACCGCTTCTATGCGACCCACCTTCATGCAACTGCGGGCGGTCGTGTGCTGACGATGACCGACTCTAACATGCAACTTGGCTATCTCGAAACCGGGCATCCTACTATTACATGGGACAACAATAGCTTCAATTGTCAATGGCCTGGCGGTCGTTATTCTGCCTTCAGTGGAGCATGGTCAAACAATGGCAATCGGGTGGCGGTTATCAGTGCCGACTGCCCTAGCGGTGATTCATCCGGCAACCAACGCACGTCAATCTTCCTGCTCGATGCCGCCAACTCTGGTGCCAACGCTCGGCGGTTATTTAGCAGTGAGCGGGGTATGTATCAGGTTGACTGGTCACCCGATGATAACTGGCTAGTCTATAGCCATAGCAATCCTGAAGGCAACAGTCAACTCTGGCTCATCAGCAGCCGAGGGGGAACTCCGCAACTCATCTCTGGCCTCGGACTATACCCGGCTTGGCGGCCCGTGGGTGGCGGCAGCGGGAGTGTGCAACTGCCGGGGGTTACGGCGACGGCGACGGCAACGTCAGCGCCAACCGCGACGCCGGTGGTCGCATCAAGTGACACGGCCACTTCGTATCTGATCAGCGGACAGGTGCGCGACGACGAGGGCAACCCGGTGGCAAACATCGTGATCAGTAGCGACAACTGTGGCAGCACGCGCACCGATGCCAACGGCACCTACGTGCTGAGTTGGTACGCCGTCGAAGCAACCACATGCACTATCCGGCCCTACGAAGCCAACGTCGCCGCCGATGCGTGGGGCGGTGTCTTCGATCCGCCGGTAGCCACCCTGACGGTCTATGGCGCCGAAGAGCAGGACTTTGTGATCTCCAGTAGGCGGCGTCCGTTGATCTTGATTCATGGAGTGATGGGCAGCCGCTTGTCGTACTCCAATGCTTCGGGGCGAACCGGCGATCTTGAATGCTGGACAGGACGATGGTTTGTCGATATGGAATGTTCAGCTCAATTTGACGATCATGTTATTTCGTCAGAGATTATAAAAAGATATGCGAACATAGATTTTTATGAAACACTCATAGAGACGCTTACTAATTCATCAGTAAACTATATTAATGCTGATGTCTCTATACAGTCTCCAGCAACCGCATTAGAATATTGTCAGAATAGTCCTAATACGAGAAGTTTTTTTATTTTTAATTATGATTGGCGAAAAAGTAATATTGAAAACGCGAATGAATTACATAAATTTATTCAATGCATTCAAGAAAAAACAGAACACAGATATGTTGATGTAGTAGCTCACAGCATGGGAGGAATTCTAACTAGGCGTTATGTTCTGGATAGAGCAAATGCCGGTGAAGAACACTATATTGATCGTTTTATCAGTATTGGAACTCCTTGGCTTGGAGCACCTGAGCTTATTTATGTCTTGGAAACAGGCGCAAAGTTTCCTATAACCCCTTTCATTTTGACGGCAGAGAGCTTGAAAACATTGGCAGAACACTTTACTGGTGTTCATGAGCTCTTGCCGGGTTCGACCTATTTTAAAAAAGCAGGCGTAGTATTTAGGGAAAAAGGATGGGATTACAATCAGAGAAATGGCGATCAGGAAACATATTCACATGAAGATCTTGTTTATGTGCTTAATAGTCGGTTTAGTAATGATCCGGGGACGGCTTCTAAAGATTTTCATACGGAAGAACAGAATAATCTCAGTGAATGGTATGGGGTTGAGCATTTCAACTTTTATGGAAGAATAGATAAGGATAAAACTGTACAAACTGTGACGTCTCAAATAAGAAAAATCTGCATTACCATCAAGTGTTGGGAGTGGGAGGTTCTTGTACCAACCTTTCACCAAGGGGATGCATCCGTCCCCCTTGTCAGTGCCGTCCCTCCGCCCTTGCGCGAACCAGAGCATTGTGGTTTTTCTGGCGGGCGCGTTACCCGTTTTTGCGGTAGCCAGAAGCAGGCGGGGCATACCGAGATGACGCAGAGCGCGGAGGTGATTGAGGCGCTGATTAGCATCTTAGCGCGCCGTTCACCGGCGGCACCACAGGTGGCCTATGATGGGCCGAGCGATGGCATATCGGCACAGCAGGTGAGTTTTGGGGCGAGGAGCGCAACGGCTGACTATGTGGCCGAACCTGCTCACTATCTGATGCTGATCAATAGCGTGGGGGCCACGCTGAGTGATGCGTTGGGCAACAGTACCGATGTGATCAGTGGCACCTTCAGCGATTTTGTACCCGAGGTTAGCTACCATGTGATCGGCGATCAGTCCTACATGTTTGTCATACCAACCGATGAACCCTACACCCTAACCATGCCGGTGAACCTTGAGCCGATGTACCTTGAGCTCCGCACCGGCACGGGCGATACAACGAGCCAGATCGTTCGTTACCAAGATCTCGCCTTCCCGCTCACGACGACGGCGCAGTTGAGCATCAATCCGCAGGGTGGTGCCGAGTTGCGCTACGACAGCAATGGCGATGGGCTGTTTGACACACTCGTGCCGCCGACGGCGCAGGCGAGTGGTGCGGCGGCGCAGGATGACGAGCCGCCCGAAGTGACGATTACGGTGCAACGCCAAGGGGCGGGTTGGCGGGCGAGTATCGTGGCCAACGATAGCGGCTCCGGGGTGCAGCAGATCCTCTACTCCACCGACGACCAGCACTACGAGCGTTATAGCGGGCCGTTCGCGGTGAGCTCTGGTAGTGCCGAGGCAATCTACGCCTTTGCCGACGACAGCTTGGCCAATCGTTCGCCGGTGGCGCGCTACGATCTGCCCCAGGACAATGTGGGAGCGATGGCGGATACGTTTTTAATTGCCATGAGCGTCTTCGCCTTCATCTTCACCGTCGGCATGGGCGGCGGGCTTGGCCTCTTCCTCTGGCTACAGCACCCGGCGCAACGCCCGCGCCCGCGCCAGCAGCGCGGGCCCAAACCGGGGCCGCCGCCGCCACCGCCGCCGTTGCCGCGCCAAGGGCCGCAGCGAGGGCGATAAACGGAAGTGACATATAAGCAAAGTGTTTTCACAAAATCGAACGTTTTCATGCTATACCGTTTGCGGAGGATCGTTTTGGTGTTTCCGCGAAGAAGTGCGCGGGGCATACCGCAGCTTCTATGTGCCACACGAACGCGACTATCACTTTGGGTTGCGGATTGTCAGTTGTGTTCCTATTGCCTCCAGATGACCGGTTTTGGCCCGCTGGTGGGGGGATTCTCGGAAATCGGTTGAGAAATGGGCGAACGGTAAGTTCAAGGGTAATTGGTATCACTTTCTCCGCCCAACCAGGAGCCAGATGAGCAACCCTACGCCGATGCCGCTCCCCATGACTATGACAAAGACAAAGATGGCTGCGGCAAGCGCAAATTGATCGCCGAGTTGCGCTGTAGTGTTCTGGCTGGTGTCGCTGGCCAAACTGCCCCCCGCCGCTTCTCTCTCCACCGTGGGACTCAGAATGTCGGTAGGTTGCACGTTTGGTGTGGCTTCTAGTGCCATAGCTTGCTCTGGTGTCAGTGGCCGCCACGCTGGACGTTGACCAATTGGACTGATCTGCTGGCCTTCGCCCGCTTCAAGATTGATCAGCCAAAGTCCCTCTGGGCGCATTCCTGGCCCAGTATGTACCACTTCGGCGTCTTGGGCTACAACAAGCCACGCGCCATCCGGTGCCCAAGCGAGCGCTGTCAGCCAACCATGGTTGAGGGGCAGGCGTTGCGGTGGCGCGCTCGGGTCGCTTGGATCAACCAAGAAGATGGCATTGTTCCACTGCCAGCGCCACGAGGTGTCTGTAGGCCAGCAGTCGGCTGCGAGAACGGCCAAGCGGCGCTTGTCGTGCGACCACTGGGCATCAAAGACTTGACCTACACCTCCAGGCGACGGGCACGCATAGTAGTCGTGATCCCATACAAGCTCCGGTGCGCCGCTATCGAGGTAGCCAAACACTCTTGAATAACTCACGAGGGCTGCGCTCTCGCTGTCGAGCGCATCAAGGCGAATTGGTTCACGCGTAGCCTGCGGCGCATCCGCGCTTAGTTCACCATCGGGCGTGTAGCGAATGAGACTCCAAGTGACACCACTCCCTTCTTCGACTGCCAAGATGCGCACAAAGAGTAGGGTGCCGTCGGGGGCAAAGGTGGGCAGAAACTCGTCTTGTGGATCGGTGCTGATGGGCGTCTCTGTTTCCGTGGCAAGATCGAGCAGATAGATGTCGTAGTCACCAGCACGGTTGGAGGCGTAGGCGAGTTGTTGCCCATCGGGCGACCAAGCTACCTGTGCGCCGCCATACATACCTGGCGATCCCACACTCCCATCATTGACCAACGGTGTGCTTTGGCCTGTTGCGAGATCAAGCAGGGAGATGTTGCCTTCATGCAGATAGGCGATCGCACCGAAGGTCGGCAATGTTGGTGCTGTAACGTCGCGCTGCATCGTTGGTGGTACTGGCATATCCCAACGCAGATCGGTCGCGTCCTCTGGCACATCCATGATGCGCCGCAGGTTGCTGCCATCGAAATTGACCACCCAGAGCGCATCACTGTCGCGCCCCAACATACCCGGATCGCTCGTAATGAAGGCAAGTTGCTCTTGATCGGGGGCAAGTGTCAATTCACGCGCCAGCATGCCGGAAACCAAGACGCGCTCATCGCTGCCATCGGTAGCAGCAAGAACAAGGTCGTAGCTTGGTTCAAATCCTGGTGTTGGCCCAGTGAAAATGCTTTCGCATACGTAGCGGCTGTAGACAAAACGCTGATCATCCAGCCACGCAACGCTGGTGGGCATCCCGCTCAACAGCACCGCTTCTTGATTGGTACGCACAAACTGACCGCTACAGGCGAGCTTCCAAGCATCAAGCGCCCGCTCGCCATCAGGGTTGAGCCATGTGCGGGTGTCGTAGAAACGCATCCCTTCGAGCCTACTAAATGTTTGGGTAATTAGATCAAACTGAAACGGATCACAAATAGCAGATTCGCCCATGCCTGGATAACATGCGGTAAACAAGACGTGTCGTCCGTCGCTGCTCAACACCAGTGGTGCAAGTGGCATCTCCGCATGGGTATAGGTGTAGAGATGAAGTATTTCGGGAAATTGGGCGTAGAAACTATCATGCCCACCTAGCTCCGTAATCTGCCTGCTTTCAGCATCGGTCTGTACGATAGTGAAGAAGGGGCGTTCAGCTTGATGCGTATCTGAGAGTTTGATGGAGAAGAGACTCGCCCCCGACCCGCGCACACTCCCCCGTGGTGGTGCAGGCCCAATGGGGACACTGCGTTGCTGGGCTAGATCAACCATGTAGTGGCGACCCGCGCTGCTATAGACCAAGCCCAATGCTTGCTGATTCGGTTGTGCCGCATGGGCAACAGTATGGTACGGTGACGACGTCGCACCCTCAAGCCCGATCAGGCCCAAGAGCAACCATACCAACATGAGCGGCATGGCTGAGCGTAGGAATTTGGGTAGTTGCATGGCTGAGTAAGTTTCTACGTAAGAACCGCATCGCAACGCCAAGAATCTCGATACCTTCGCTCCCCTCTCCCGCAAGCGTTTAAGGGCGGACAGAACATTCGCTCGGCAAGTCACGGATAGGTGATAGGGATGCCACGGATGGCCCTCACCCCCTACCCCCTCTCCCACGTTGTGGGAGAGGGGGTAGGGGGGTGAGGGTTCCTGGCGTTGTAATGCGGCTCTTGCGGGATAACGCACACCTTTTCTGTCCACCCATGAACCCGCAAGCGGGAGAGGATGCCGGGGAGCGAGGCGCGAAAGCCCCCCCCCCCTCACCGCACCGCCTCGCCTACATGCCCGTGGGCGTGGTAGCTCGAACGCACCAGCGGCCCGCTCTCTACGTGGCGGAAGCCGCGGCGGAGGCCCTCGGTGCGGAACATGGCGAATTCCTCCGGGGTGACATAACGATCTACCGGCCAGTAGCTCTTGTCGGGGGCGAGGTATTGGCCGATGGTGATGACGTTGACGTCGGCGCTGCGTAGCGCGTCCATTACTTCGAGTACCTCGGCGTTGCTTTCGCCGGCACCGACCATTAGGCCGCTTTTGGTGATCTGCTGCGCGTCATAGGCCCGTGCGCGCGCTAGAAGTTCGATGCTCTGCGCAAAGCCGGCCCGTGGCCGGAAGCGCCGAAAGATGCGCGGCACTGTCTCGATGTTGTGGTTGAGTACGTCGGGCCGCGCCGCTAAGACTTGCGCCAATGCATCCCAGTTGCCGTCAAAGTCGGGAATCAGTACCTCGACCTTGCAGTCCGGCACGTGGGCGCGGATCAGCGCAATCGTGCGCGCAAAGATGTGCGCCCCACCGTCGGGCAGGTCGTCGCGGTTGACCGACGTAAGCACGGCGAAGCGCAGGCGCAGGTGGGCCACCGACGCGGCGACGCGCTCTGGCTCCGCTTCGTCGAGCGGCTGCGGCTTGCCTTTGGCGATCGCGCAGTAGCGGCAACCGCGTGTGCAGGTGTCGCCCAAGAGCAGGAAGGTTGCCGTGCGTTGGTTCCAACACTCGCCTACGTTGGGGCAGCGCGCCTCTTCACAGACGGTGTGCAACGCCTGGGTACGCATCAGGCGCTGTACATCCTCATAATTTTCGCCCGACGGCGCCCGCGCCTTGAGCCACGCCGGTCGCTGTGGGCGTGGGGTGGGTGACGGGTTTGTGGGGGTTAAAGGAATTTGATCGGGCATGATTATGGCTTTCTAGGCATGTGCGCCTGTTTCTCTGTTCCTCTGTTCCTCTGTTCTCTCTATCACCACTCCAAACACTGCCCCAACATGATACACCACGCGCTCGCTCACATCCTCTGGCACGTAGCCGAGCATGGCTTGCAGCGAGGTGACGCTGCGGTTGTTGATGCCGCAGGGGACGATCTGGGCGAAGCCAACAAGATCGGGGTTGACATTGAGCGCAAAGCCGTGCGAGGTGATGCCCGCTGCGCTGAGCCGCACGCCTAGAGCGCAAATTTTGGCCCGCCCACCATCCACCCAGACGCCGGTGAGTCCGGCGAGGCGCAAGCCGGCTAGTTCGTAGTCGGCGAGGGTGCGGATGATGACCTCTTCTAGGTTGCGAATGTAACGCCCCAGGTCGGCCCCGTGATGCGCCAGCTTCAGGATGGGGTAGCCCACGAGTTGCCCGGGCGCGTGGTAGGTCACATCGCCGCCACGGTCGCTCTGCACGAGGGCGATGCCGCGTTGCGCCAATTCGGCGCTACTTAGCAAAACATGGCACGGATCGGCACGCACCCCCAAGGTGATCGTCGGCGGATGTTCCAACAAGAGTAGTGTATCACCATGTTGCCCCGCCGAGCGCCCCGCCACCAGTTCGCGCTGCCAAGCCAGCGCATCGGCGTAGGGAACGCATCCGGCACGAATGAGGCGAATGGTGTGCAGCGACTTCATATGTTGGGCATGTTTCACAATTGGCTATTCCAACTTGACAATCGTAGTGCCGACTTTAGTCGGCTTCCGGTGGCATCAGCCGTATTGCAAGGCCAAGAATCGTATCACCTTCGCCCCCTCTCCGCCTCTCCGCCTCTCCGCCTCTCCGCCTCTCCGCCTCTCCGCCTCTCCGCCTCCCCGCCTCACACCTCCAACACGCGGTAGCCTGCCGTATTCAGTACCGTGGTTGCCCCATAGACACTCTCGATGCCGCTATTATAGCCATACGAAGGATGTACATGGCCATGAATGAGGTAACGCGGTCGAAAGCGATCCATCAGCCAGAGGAAGGCCGCGAGGCCGCGATGGGGGTAGCTTGGCCCATTGTGGATGCCCAGCGGTGGCGCGTGGGTCAGGAGAACATCAAGGTAACGTCCGTAGCGATACTTGTGAAAGAGCATCATGGGCACCAGCCGCCACGCCCGGCGCATCATCTCTGCGTCGCTATACATATGTTCGCCATCGGATTTATAGCGCAACGAACCACCCAAGCCCGCAATACTCAAGCCAGCATAACGCACCACCCGTCCCTCCACATTGACGGCCCCGCGCGGGGCCGTCAACACCTCGCCGCTTTCGAGGTATTGCTGGCCATCGTGGTTGCCAAAGACAAAAAAACAGGGGACTTGCAGCGTTGTTAGTACAAATTCAATATAATAATAGGGTAAATCACCACAGCTAAAGACACAATGCACCTGTGGTAGCCGTTGTTTCAGGTTGAGGCTATAAATAGCCGGAACGATCTCGTCGCTGATCGTAAGTATTTGCATGAGCCTATCTATACGTTGAGCCTTCCGGCGGGGGTGCGGGGAGGCGAAGCCTCCCCCGAAACCTTTTTTTGGCAATAGACATGGTTTCAGAAAGGGGCTTCGCGCTTTACCATCGTAGTGCCGACTTTAGTCGGCTGAGGTCTTTGGCAGCAATGGGAAGCCGACTAAAGTCGGCACTACCTATTGGCGCAAACGGTAACGTTGCCACGAACCTTGTCATAGCGCAAAAGTCACGCTGTGGGAGAGCATCACCCTGGGAGCGCGGGCCTCCGGCCCGCATGCGGGCGGGACGCCCGCGCTCCCAGACAGCGTTACTTTTGCTCCATTGCTTTTTTTGTGCTGTTGTGGCGGCGAAGCCGCCACAACAGCACAAAAAAACAGGGTTTGGGGCTTGCTCCCAATCTGGGCTGCGCGCGGGGATGCGGGGGAACTTGGTTTCCCCGCATCCCCACGTATTACGGACGCTCAAATGGTTTGCCCAGCGCCGCCGGGGCTGCTGCGGCAATGTGGTTGACGAGGGCGGCCAAGGGGCGGCGCAGTGGTTCGGGTAGAGCGGCGATGCGGCGGGTAGTGCCCGGACTGGCAATAAGGTTGACAAGGGCGAGGACGAGAATCATCAGGACAAAAGGGGCCACTTGGAAGACTTGGGTGGGTACGCCGCGTAATGTGCTCTGTGAACGGAGCGCGAGGATTTCGAGGGCGGCAAAGAGGTAACAGCCCATGGCGACGCGCCAGGGACGCCAGCCGCCGAAGATGACAATCGCGAGCGCGATCCAGCCGATGCCGAAGGTGTGACGGTATGACCAGCCTTGCTTGAGATCGAGCGAATAGGCGGCACCGGCAATGCCCACGAACATGCCGCCAACGATGCAGGCGGCATAACGCCAGCGGGTTACGGCGATGCCGCGTGCAAAGGCCGCTGCGGGCCGTTCGCCCAAGGCGCGTACGGTCAGGCCGCTGCGCGTGTGGAAGAGGAACCACCACGTACTTGGCACAAGCAATAGGCTGGCATAGATCAGCAAATCGTGGCGAAAAAGAATCTGCCCAATGATCGGAAGATCACTAAGGAACGGAATGGGCATGAAAGGCACTGAAGGGCCGGGGACGCGTACCACGGGCGCACCCAGGAACGAAGAGAGTTCCGTGCCCAGCAGAGCCAAGACGAAGCCCACGGCGGTTTGCGATTGTCCCAAGGTGAGGCTGAGGAAGCAGAGGATCAGGGCAAACGTTGCCCCCACCAACGCCGCCGTGACAAACCCCAGTGGGACGCTACCCACGGCGAGCGCCACACTAAAACCGGCCATCGCCCCCATCAGAATCGTGCCATCAAGTGAAAGGTTAATGACCCCCGCCCGTTCGCTGATCAGCGCCCCCATTGTGGCGAAGATCAATGGTGCCGCAGCGGCCAGAATGGAAGCGATGTCGCGTGAGAGTTGATCCATTTGGTTGTTTTTTGGATGGCGGGAGAATGCGAGGGAACCGGGGCCCCTTGTACACCCTTGCGACAAGTCAGTGTAGCATAACCATCGTGTACCGTAAATTCCGAGTGTCAGTGGGGGTTTTGCGGGGCCCAGGCCCCATGCGCACTACTTTAAGCCTCTAAGCCCTGGTTCGTAACCAAGTTACGCTTTTTGCCGCTGCCGCGGCGGGGGTGCGGGGGCATGGCCCCCGCAAAACCCCCATTCCGATGGAGTGGATGCGGAGGGGCCAAGCCCTCCGCACCTCTCGTCAAACGGTAAAGTACATTGCCGCGCAGCGAAACCATGTCTAAGGAGACGGGTGCCGAAAAACCTACTTAAACCAGAGCGCATCCGGGTAGCGCTGATGCAGATGCTTATCTAAGCCCAACCAGTGGCCTGACGGCGTTGTCAACAAGAGCAACGAAACCACGAAGAAGGGTGGCATCGTCGCATTGGTAAAGGCGCCCGCCGAAATATTGCTCAGCAGAAAGAGCGCAACGAGCGCACCCGGGCGCACCGCTATCCCAAAGAGCATACTCACCGCCACAATCACTTGGCCCACCGTCAGCACCCACGCCACCGGGCGATACCACGGAATGGCAAAATGGCGCAGGTAGGCTGCCGCGAAACTCTCGGTGTCGATCTCCGACAAGCGTTGGACAAAATGTTCGCGCATCACCGGGCTTGTCAACCAACCGCGTGTAATCTTATGGTACGCCCCATAAAGAAAGAATGACCCAAAGGCATAACGCAAGGCCAACACTGAGCGAATGGCCATCTGTTGTCGTTCTTCGCGTTCCATGTTTTTCTCCTTTGTTTTTGTGCGAAGCAAGGTGGGTTTTGCTATCCTAGCGGGTGTGGTAGGGGGATTCTTTGGGGGCCGTGCCCCCATACCCCCGCCCGCAAGCGGAATTTTTGGGGGGCTTCGCCCCCATGCCCCCGCCGGGCAGGGGGATTCTTTGGTGGCCGTGCCCCCACGCCCCCGCCGGGCAGGGGGATTCTTTGGGGGCCGTGCCCCCACACCCCCCGCCCGCAAGCGGAATTTTTGGGGGGCTTCGCCCCCATACCCCCGCCCGCAAGCGGAATTTTTGGGGGGCTTCGCCCCCATGCCCCCGCCGGGCAGGGGGATTCTTTGGGGGCCGTGCCCCCATGCCCCCGCCGGGCAGGGGGATTCTTTGGGGGCCGTGCCCCCACGCCCCCGCCCGGCAGGGCGTAACTGGATGTAGCATACATATAATACACGGTTTTGCACGGGAAGAAACATCCCACCGCCTCTTTGCCTCTCTCCGCCTCTTCGCCTCCTCCTATGCTACAATACCCGCCATGCTAGAACAGATTGATCTCGAGCGCAGCCTCGCCAAGCGCGCCTACACCGAGCGTATTACCGATTTACAGACGCGGCTCTTTAGTATGGAGCAGGCGCTGATCGGCACGCGCATTCCTGTGCTGATCCTGTTTGAGGGTTGGGCTGGTACCGCGAAGGCGCGTACCATCGGCGTTATGGTGCGCCGCCTCGACCCGCGCGGGATTCGTGTCCATTCGATCACACCGCCGCGTACTTCCGAGACCCAGTATCCCTGGCTCTATCGCTTCTGGCTCAAGTTGCCGAGTTACGGCCAGATCGCGATCTTCGACCGCTCTTGGTACCGTGAAATGCTCTCCGAGCACCACGCCAACGGCGACAATCCGCTCTGGCGGCAACGCTGCGAAGATGCGGTCAATTTTGAGCGCCAGTTGGCCGACGATGGCGCGATCATCATCAAGTTCTGGCTGCACATTAGTCGCAAAGAGCAGCACCGCCGCTTCAAGGCGCTGCTGAAGAATAAGCTTACTGCCTATCAAGTAACCAAAGAGGATCGCAAGCAGCAGCGCAACTACAGTGACTACGCAGCGCTGGTTGAGGATCTCATCGCCCGCACCGGCTCGCCACGCGCCCCTTGGCACGTCATCCCGGCCACCGACAAATACTACGCCCGTGTCGCGGTGATCAGTACCGTGTTGGCGGCGCTTGAACCTCATCTTGGCGCACAAGCCGCCGTCTTAGATCCCAGACAGGCCCATAGCGGGCCTGATGCTGCGGGCGGGGGCTTCCGTCGTCGCCACCTTGAGCAACTGACGAGCGCCGCGCCGCTCGCGCCCGCGCCACCAACCCCCTTCTACGAGCCCATCCGCGCCGAGGTGGCCCACATTCTGCGCCGCGTCGATCTGAGCGTGCGCCTCGATCCCAGTGAGTACACGACATTGCGCCGCCGCCTGCAGGCCCAACTCCACCTGCTGGGCCTTGCGCTCTACCACCAGCACCGTCCGGCTATTCTCGTCTTCGAGGGTTGGGATGCCGCCGGCAAAGGCGGGGCCATCCAGCGCCTCACCGCCGAGATTGACCCACGCAGTTACACCGTTCACGCCATCGCTGCGCCCGCCGGTGAAGATAAGATCCGCCATTATCTCTACCGCTTCTGGCGGCGTCTGCCGCCACGCGGCCAGCTTGCCATTTTCGACCGCTCGTGGTACGGGCGCGTCCTCGTCGAACGCATCGAGGGCTTCGCCCAACCCGATGAATGGCAGCGCGCCTACGCCGAGATTAACGAATTTGAACGCCAACTGGTAGACTTTGGCGCGATCATCTGCAAATTCTGGCTCCACCTCAGCCCCGAAGAGCAACTGCGCCGCTTTGAGGAGCGCAAGAACGTTCCTTTCAAAGCTTGGAAACTTACCGACGAGGATTGGCGCAACCGCGAGAAGTGGCCCCAGTACGAAGAGGCCGTAGATGAGATGCTGCTGCGCTCCTCTACCCCCGCCGCCCCCTGGACCATCGTCGAAGCCGAGAGTAAGCACTTCGCCCGCATCAAGGTGCTGCGCACCGTTGTGCAACGCCTCGAGGCCGAGTTGGGTAAGGTGGAATTGTAAAGGGGTGTGCGCGGGAACCAAGTTCCCGCGCACACCCGTTCTTCCATTTGGGTCAAGCCCCAAGCCCTGTTTTGTGTTCGGTTGTGGCGGCTTCGCCGCCACAACCGAACAAGAGGAGTTTTGCAGGGGAGGCTTTGCCTCCCCCGCACCCCCGCCGCAAGGCGTAATGAACGCAGCGCCGCCCCTTGGGGCGGCGCTGCGTTTTTGGTGCCTACTCGTCGTCTTCGATCCAGGCGAGGCCGTAGAGGTCGCCGTTGTGTTCGCGTTTGCTCACGAAGGGGTGGAGCGATTTATCCGGGGGGACGCGGCGGTAGACGTAGCGTGGTTGGCCGTGCTGCTGCACCGCGAGGTAGTCGCCGTTGGCGACGATGTGGGCGTTGTGGCTTTCGTCTTGGGGTTCTTCGTGGCCGTAGGCGTCATCCATGTTGGTACCTCCTGTGGAGGGTGGGCACGGGAACCAGGTTCCCGCACCCACCCTGCGGTGGACAAAAGGCACGGGAACCAGGTTCCCGCACCCACCCTGCGGTGGACAAAAGGCGCGGGAACCAGGTTCCCGCACGCACCCCTGCGGTGGGGAAAAGGCACGGGAACCATGTTCCCGCACCCACCCTGCGGTGGAGAAAAGGCGCGGGAACCATGTTCCCGCACCCGCCCTGCGGTGGGGAAAAGGCACGGGAACCATGTTCCCGCACGCACCCCTGCGGTGGGCAAAGGCGCGGGAACCATGTTCCCGCACCCGCCCTGCGGTGGACAAAGGCACGGGAACCATGTTCCCGCCCCCACCCTGCGGTGGGGTTTAAGGGCGGACAGAACATTCGCTCGGCAAGTCACGGATAGGTGATTGG
>RSAS01000408.1 GCA_003934145.1 Candidatus Viridilinea halotolerans
TCCCACAACGTGGGAGAGGGGGTAGGGGGGTGAGGGCCATCCAGGGCATCCCCATAATCTATCCGTGACTTGCGGAGCACATGTTCTGTCTACCCCCGTGCCCCCGCCGGAGGGGTTTGTTCGGGGCGTGGCCCCAAACCCCTACTGTCATGCTACCACGGAAGCGTTGTCCGCGCATCTCCGCTTCAGTATGCTATAATGCCCATCGCATGTGACACAATGCCCACTACACGGGAGGGTTTGGGAGGGCTACGCCCTCCCAAACCCTCCCCACCGGCAAGGGCGCGTTAGCGCCCCTGCCACCGCAATGAGGAGGTCTGGATGCAGATCGTGCATCGGCGCTTCAATCGGGTTGATCTCCTTGAGGTGGCCGGACGGGTTGATGCCGCTACCTCGCCCCAACTGAAGCAGCAGATTGATGCGCTCTTCGATGAGGGGCGCTACCGGCTGGTACTTGATTTGGCCCAGTTGGAATATGTGAGTAGCCCTGGCTTGCGCGTGCTGATTGAAGCACGCAAACGCGCCCGTGAATGGAAGCTTGCCGACCTTGAAGGTGGCGATATTCGTATTGCTAATCTGCCACCACGCATCAGGGAGGTGTTTGACCTCACTGGCTTCACTTCACTCTTTGAGATCTTTGATGATGTCACCGCCGCTGTGGGTTCGTTCTGAATAATTACGCAATGGATAGCCTTACGCTCACTGCCGATCTTGATGCCCTGGGCCGAGTTAGCGCCTTTATTACCGAGGCGGCTGCGCTGGCTGGCCTTGATGAACGCGCAACATGGCAGGTGCAGTTGGCCGTTGATGAGGCCGCGACGAATGTTATTCAGCATGCGTATGACCTCGATAATCCCGGCGATCTGACCATTTCGTGGCAGTCTGATGGCAATTGTTTTGTGGTGGTGCTGCGCGACTATGGCCGCCACTTTGATCCACAGAATGTCCCGCCCCCCGATGTGAGTTCGCCACTTGAAGAACGTCAAGTCGGCGGCCTGGGCATCTACCTGATTACGCGCCTCATGGATGAGGTGCGTTTTGATTTTAATCCCCAAGGTGGCAATCTGCTGACGATGGTGAAGTACTTGGCGCATGGCCCGCGCAACGATGTGGTAACCATCCCCATCCATGGGCGCGTTGATGCCGTTACCGCCCCCCATCTTACCCGCGAAGTCCACGATCAGATTGCTCAGGGCGCACGCTTTGTGCTGCTCGATTTCACCGCTGTTGCCTTCCTCTCGTCGAGTGGTCTGCGTGCCCTGTTGATCATTCGTAAGGAGTTGATGACCCTCGGTGGCGAGTTGCGTTTGGCGGCCCTGCAACCCCAAGTTCACGAAGTCTTTGCGCTCACCGGCTTCACACAGGTCTTCGCCATCCATCCCACCCCCGCAGAAGCCCTCGGCGCATTTGGCCAGGGACGTGCGTGAAACGCCCGTATCTCATGCAGATCCTCGCGGGCTTTGGGCTGAATGCCCTCGTTGCGCTGGTGCGTCGCGCCACGCGCCGCATTGTCTTCCAACGCCGCTCGGTACACGAGTTGGCGCTGCTCAATGCGGCTAGTCGGGCGCTGATCCATAGCGAGTTGGATGTTGATGCGCTCTGTGAACAGATCTATTGCGAAGCCAGTAAGATCGTTGATACCTCTTCGTTTCACTTGGGCCTCTTCGACGGCGATCACTATACGCTCGTCATTCGTGTCCAGGATCGCGTACGCTTGCCTCCCGTTAGCTTCGATCTTTCTGCTGGCGATGGCCTGATTGGTTGGATCAGGCAGACTGGCACCGCCCTGCTGGTCGAGGATTTCCTGCGCGAGATGGAGCAACTTCCCGCCCGTCCGCGCTACCAGAGCGCCCGCCCGCCGCGCTCCGGCGTCTATGTGCCGCTGATCGCGGGTAGCCACGTCATTGGTTCGATCTCGATCCAGAGCTATCAACCTCACGCGTTTGGGGCCAATGATCTGCGCCTGCTCTCGCTGATTGCCGACCAAGCCGCCGTCGTCATCACCCGCGCCCGCGCCTACCGCGCCCAGCAGGAAGAGGCGTGGACGCTCAATGCGCTGCTCCAGGTTGCGGAACAGATCGGCCAGACCAATAGCCTTGATGAGTGGCTCGCCACTGCGGTCGAGATTCTGCCGCGGCTCATCGCGGCCCCTCGCTGCTACGTGCTGCTCTGGGAGTCTGCCCAAGCCCAATTTCACCTCCGCGCCGCGTATGGGGTAGATCTTCAGCAAAACCAACAACTGCGTGGTACATGCGATGCCTTGGCGAGCCAGCGCCTCCTGAGCCAACTCCACACTGCCGAGGCGCGTATCATCACCATCACGGGCAGCGGGCAACGCCAAGCCGCTTGGCCCTGCTTGCCCCCCCTGCCCCAGCCCCATGACGGCAGCCTCGTCGCCCTGCCCCTCCGTGGCCGTAGTGGGCTGCTGGGGGCGCTCTTGCTCGACTACGACGACCCCGTACCGCCGCTCGATCCGCTTCAGACCAGCCTCTGCGTCGGTTCCGCCCGTCAGGTGGCCACTGCCCTAGAGAGCCTGCTGCTCACCCGTGAGGCCGAATTTGCCGCCCGTCTCGAAGAGGAACTGCGCGTCGCCCGCGAGATCCAGACCGCGCTGCTGCCCGCCACCACGCCCAAGCTGCCGGGCTGGCAGATCGAAGCCGCTTGGCGCTCGGCACGGATCGTCGGCGGTGATTTCTTCGACTTTTGGCGGCTGGAAGAGCGGCAGACGCTCGGCTTTGTTATTGCCGACGTGAGCGACAAGGGTGTGCCTGCCGCCCTCTTTATGGCCATGGCGCGCTCGCTCGTGCGTGCCGCCGCCCTTGATGGCTCCCCTCCCGACCTTGCGCTCACCCGTGCCAACCGCTGGATCAGCCGTGATTCCGAGTCGGGCATGTTTGTAACGATCTTTTATGCCATTCTCGACCCGGCTAGTGGCCAACTGGACTACTGCGTGGCTGGTCATAACCCGCCCCTCCACTACCGCGCCGCCGATGCCACCCTTCACGCCCTGCGCACCCCCGGCATCGCCCTCGGCGTTCTCGACGAAGTGACCCTCCACGCCGCCACCACCCACCTCGCCCCCGACGACATTCTTGTCTGCTACACCGACGGCGTCACCGAAGCGATAGATGAAGAAGAGCATGAATTTGGTGTTGAACGCCTGCGAACGATCATCCAACATAACCATCGCGCAACCGCCGCCAAACTCAAACACACCATCCTCAGCGCCCTCGCCCAGCACAGCCACGGCCAACCAACGTTTGACGACGTGACGCTCGTCATCCTCAAGCGAAGCGGGAACGGCATGCTATAATTCGGGATTATGGTGCGTGCGGGAACCGGGTTCCCGCGACCTTTCCCCGAAGGGTGCGTGCGGGAACCCGGTTCCCGCGACCTTTCCCCGAAGGGTGCGTGCGGGAACCCGGTTCCCGCGACCTTTCCCCGAAGGGTGCGTGCGGGAACCGGGTTCCCGCGACCT